>JBDUAP010000022.1:0-14790 GCA_040004585.1 Sporichthyaceae bacterium | reverse complement strand
GCCGTTACCGAGCAGGTCGAGCAGCCTGGTGTTGTTTTTGGCTGGCGTCGTCCGGTCATGACTAATCGACCTGGAACACCTCGAACGACGCCGCATAACGGACGCCGAGACGGGTGCCGGCACTGCGCATGAATGACTCGAGGAACTCAGCGGGGTCGAAGTCGCCGAGACCACGCAGGTACGCATCGTGCGCCCGCAGCGACTCCATTCCCTTGTCAAACGTGTCCGTCACATCGACGGCGTGCTTCGACTGCGGCGAGCCGGCAGCCCACACCTGCCGCACGCCGGACCATGGCTCGAGACCCTCGTCGGCGAGATCCGCGAACACCCATCGGTTGGCGGCGTCGCGCACCGCGTCGAGCGTCGCCTGGCCGGTCACCATGTGGTCCGCCTGGTTCAGCAGGGTGGCGCCGTCCCAGGTCGGTCGGAAGTTGTTGGTCAGTACGACGTGGGGCTGATGCCGTCGTACCTCGCGGGCGATGGCCCGCCGCAGCGCCACGCTGTACTCGAGCACCCCGTCAGGCAGGCCGAGGAAGTCCACGCTGTCGACTCCGACGATCGCGGCTGACTCGCGCTGCTCCGTCTCGCGCACACCGCGGGTCTCGTCGGGATGCATGCCGTCGATGCCGGCCTCGCCTCGGGTCAGCAGGCAGTAAGCGACGGTCTTGCCCTGGCCGGTCCAGCGGGCGATTGCCGCCGCCGACCCGAACTCCAGGTCGTCGGGATGGGCGACGACTGCGAGAGCGCGCTCCCAGTCCTCGTCCAGCGGCTCCAGCGGTTCCGGCTTCGTGTCTGTCATGCGGGCCTCGGTCCATCGTTGCGGTCCGACTCCGGGCGATCGCCAAGGCGCGCATGCAATCTGTCGCGGATCTCCTCCGGCGTGTAGGCACGGCGCGCACGGTCAGCTCGTACGACGACAACTCCCGTCGCTGCGATGCCCACGACTCCGGCCAGGCCAAGCCATCTCCACCAACGCATCTGCCTAGGCTACGCATCGTGCCCGGGAGCCGCATCGACCTCGACGAGGCAATCGACCTGACCCGGCTCGGCGATGTCTGGCTCTTCCGAGGTCGCAAGGCCGCCGACCGGGCGATCCAGATCACCACGAACAGCCCCGTCAACCACGTCGGCATGGCCGTCGTTCTCGACGACCTGCCGCCCTTGATGTGGCACGCCGAGCTCGGGCGCTCACTGCCGGACATGTGGTCAGGCAAGAACCAACGCGGCGTGCAGCTGCACGACCTCCGCGACGCGGTCATCGTCTGGTCCGAGCGCTACGGGCAACGCGCATGGCTGCGTCAACTCGAGCCACCGGCGACCCCCGAGATGGAGAACGAGGTCCTGAAGACCATCGCTCGCCTCGACGGCACGCCGTTCCCGTCAACCGCGCGGCTCGCGTCGCGCTGGCTGCGCGGAAGGGTGCCGGATGTCGTGCGCCGCACTCCGTCACAATCCGAGCTCGAGACGGCGTACTGCGCCGAGGTCGTGGCGGTTACTTACGAGGCGATGGGCCTGCTGTCCGGCGGGCGCAAGCCCAACTGGTACGACCCCGGCAGGTTCTGGAGTGGTGACGATCTGCCGTTGTGGGCCGGGGCGCGGCTCGGGGGCGAGATCGCCGTCGGCCTCGAGTAGATCGTCTGGATGACGTGCCTATCCCGCAGGTGCGGGCACCGGTGGCTTTTCGGGATCGGCGCGGTGCCGCGTCTCGCGGGACACCACCGCCATAACAACACCAACAGCGAGTACGCCGGCTGTCGCACCGAACGCCGCACCGAACGAGTACTGCTCCGCGAGCCACCCAGCGAGCAGCGGACCAGCCACCGCGCCCAGGTCCGCCGACATCTGGAACGCGGCGACCACGGTGCCGCCCCGACCCTTGAACACATCACCGACAGTCGCGCTCGGCGCGACGCTGAGGAACGCTGCGCCGACACCAAACAGGGTCATGGCGATCACGTAGACGATGAGCGACTCGATCGTGATCAGCGCCATGCTGGCCGATGCGACTGCTGCACCGATGATCATCGCCGGACGGCGACCGGTCGTGTCGACGAAGCGCCCCACCGGAAGGAGCAGCAGACCCTGCGCCGCGGCAGAGACGAAGAAGCCGACACCGGTCCACGTCGACGATCGGCCCAGCCCGTCGACCACGAAGAGCGGGATGAGCGAGCTGCGTACGCCGAACAGGGCCCAGCCTGTGCCGAGGTTCGCGGTCAAGGCGGCCCGGTAGCCAGAGATCCGCAAGGCCTCCCGCAGCGTCGTCCGGGGTGCTGTCGGCGACTCGTCTCCGGTCGGCTTCTCGCGCAGCTCTGCCTTGCTGAGGAACACCATGCCGATGCCGCCGGCGACGGCCAGTGTCCCGGCGTACACGAAGAACGGCGCCCGCAGCGAGATCGCGGTGAGCGGACCGCCGATCGCCGGCCCGGCGATAGCGCCGAACAGGAAGCCGGATTGCCACAGGCCGGTGGCCCTGCCGCGATGTTCCGCGGCGACCACCCGGAGCAGCAGGCTCACCGCCGAGACCGTGAACATCGCCGAGCCGACCCCGCCGATCCCGCGAAGGAGCAGCAGCTGGACGTAGGTCTGGGCGAGGCCCGCCAGCGCGCTGCTCACCGCGACGATCCCGATCCCGGTGGCCAGGATCACCCGCTCGCCGAAACGGTCGACCAGTTTGCCGCTGGACAGCGCGAACACCAGCCGCGCGAAGGCGAACGCCGAGATGACTGCCCCGGCCGCCGTTTCACCGACCCCGAAGGCACGGGCGAACACCGGGATCGCGGGGGCCACCACCCCGAACCCGACGGCCACTGCGAACGCCACCGCGGCCAGCACCGCCACCTCGCGCGGGAGGCCGGCGAAGATTCGGGTGCGCACCGGCCGACCGTACCCGGGCCCGCGCGGGCAGTGGACGCCGCCCGGATGCGCAGGAATACCCTGTGGATAGCGGGGCATGGCACGCAGGTTGCCCGAGACCGAAGTTCCCAGCAGGGCAATCGGACGGGCAGTCCGAGGGACAGGCAGAGTTGTGAGCCAGCGTACGAACGGGCGCCATCGCCGGCATGGCCGGCTGCGTCGGGCTGCGCCAGCCTTGGCGACCGCTGCCGGCAGCGTGGCGCTGGTCACAACCATCGGGACAGCCGCCTTCTGGCTGGTGCCCGGCGACGAGCGCCTGCCCTTCAGCGGCTCCGATCTCGCCCCGCACGGTGGCGCACCGCCGACCTCAGGCCCGACCAGCCCGCCCGGCAGCACGGTGCCGTCAACTCACCGTGGCACCTCCGACGGCAGCGGCCGTCAGCCGGGCGGGTCCGCAGCTGACGGGAGCCAGCCCGGCTCGACGGCGGGAGCCGCGACGCCGCGCCAGACCACCGCGAACCCGGGGTCATCGCACCCGCCCAAGCCGAAGCGCAAGCCGCACCCCCAGCGGACGACCAAGCCGCCGCACGTGCCGACGCCGCTGCCCATCACGACGCCGCCACCGCTGGTCACCTCGACGAACCTGCCGACGTTCTTCGCGGCGCCGGTCACCATCTCCGGGAGCGCCAGCCTCGCCGATCTGCACTAGGAAGGCCTCAGCCGGCCCGGCTCCGCCGCCGGCCGCCGCGGCGGTCCAGGTAGTCGCTCACGACGTACTGGCCAAGCCGCCCGGCATCGGGAAGGAACACCCGCCCACCGTTCCGCCGGGCCAGCTCCTGCACGAACGCCGTCAGGTGTGGGTCGTCGTCGAGCTGGAAGACGTTGACCGTCGCGCCCCGCCGGGTCATCCGGTCCACCTCCGCGACGGTGAGCGCGATGGTCTCCCGTTCCGGTGGCCACGCGAAGTACGCACTCCCGCCGGGCAGCAGATGCGCCGTCGGCTCGCCATCGGTAACGACCAGCACGACCGGCTCCGCGTCGGGGTGCTTGTCCAGGAAGCGACCGGCGAGGATCAGCGCGTGCTGGAGGTTCGTTCCCTGCACGTAGTCGGCCTCCAGGCCGGCGAGCTCCGTTGCGCCGAGCGGTCGCGCGTACGACGAGAACCCGACCAGCTGCAGCGCGTCCTGCGGGAACTGCCCGCTCACCAATGCATGCAGCGCCAGAGCGGTCGCCTTTGCCGGTCCCCACGTGTCCCGCAGCACCATCGAGTAGGACATGTCCACCAGCAGGCACACCGCGGCCGACGTGCGGCGGTCCGTCTCCGCGACCTCGAAGTCCTCGACCGCCAACCGGACAGCGCCAGTCCCGGACCGGCCGCCGCGACGGACAGCGTTGGTGAGCGTGCGTACGACGTCCAGTGGCTGCTCGTCACCGAACTGCCACGGCCGGCTCGCTCCGGTGAGCTCGCCGGCACGACCCGCATCATGCACGTCGTGCGAGCCGTCCCCCGGCGACCTCAGGTCGGCCAGCACGCGCCGCAGTGCGGTCTGCCCGAGCCGGCGGACGGCTTTGGCGGTGAGGTCGAGCCGGTCACCCGCACGGGTGAGGTAGCCCTGGTCCTCCAGCTCGCGCTCCAGCCGACGAAGGTCGTGCATGTCGTCGGCCGCGCGTCGCCCCAGGGCGCGGCGGACCGCCTCCTCGTCGATGTCGTCCAGCCGCGCGCCGGGATAGTCCTGTCGCAGCGCCGACTCCAGCTCGTCGAGGTCGGCCAGGTCCTGCAGTGCGCTGGTGCCCTCGCCGACGCCGAGCGGCTCGTCGCCGCGCATGTTGGCCCGTCCCCGCCAGTCCAGGTCCGGTCGCCGCGACCGCAATGCATCACCGAGCTGCTGCATCTCGCGCGCGAGGTCCATGTCCTCGAGCGCGTTATTCATCAGCGCCGACAGCTCGGCACGCTGATCGGGACTCAGCGACTGCATCAACCGCTCGGCCGCCGCAGCCCGGCGGGCCAACGAGTCGACCAGCTCGTCGAGGTTCTGCGGGTTCTCGGGGAACAGGTCGCCGTACTTGTCCATGAAGGCATCGAACTGCTCCTGCGTGTGCTCCCCGCGCGAGTCCGCCTCCAACATCGCGTTGAGGTCGCCGAGCATGTCCTTCACCCGCTGCATCTGCTCGGGGTCCGGATTCTGCAGCGCCTCCTTCATCCCGCGGAACTGGCTGTCCAGGACTTCGCGACGCAGCAGGTCGCGGATCTCGTCGTACGTCGCCTTGGCCTCGGGCGACCGCCAGTCGTAGGCGTCGAGCTCGCGGACCGCCCGGGCCGTGTCGTTGGGCAGCGCGTCCAGCGACGCCTCCCGGAACCGCGCGTCGTCGGCCGGGTCGGGGAACAGCGCGGCGCGCTCCTGGCCGATCGCGGTGTCCAGCAACCGTCGGACTTCCTCCAGAGTGCCGTCGAGGCGGCCGCTCTCGCGCAGATCACGTCGCTGCTGGCGGACGCGTCGCAGCATCTCGTCGAGGCCGCGCATCTCGTCGATTCCGCGCATCGCCTCGGACCCGCGGCGCATCAGTTGCCGCAACGCGTCGGCCGGCGTCGCTCCAGCCAGGACGTCATCGCCCATCTGGTCCAGAGCCGCGCGCACGTCGTACGGCGGCGCTAGCGGGTCCGGCCCGTCGTGCCATGCGCCGTAGCGGTAGCCCCGCACCATCTCCCTGCCCCTTTCGCTCCCTCAACCCACGATCATGCAACCGTGGTTCAGGGCGTGCACATCCGCAACGCCTCCGAACCACCGTTGCATGATCGTGGCGGAGGGGTTGGGGACGCTTCCGTGGTCCGCCCTTGACACGGAAACTCGCGATGTATCGTGTCTCGAACGCGATACATCGCGTTTCGGCGTGTGTGCCGGACCGATGAGAAACCGATTCGCGGGGTGTCAGAGGTGTGGGCGAGGATCGACTAACCGGAAGTGACAGGCGAGGAGCACACCGAATGACGAACGCGATCGAGGCCACCGGCCTGGTCAAGAAGTACGGCGAGGTGATTGCTCTCGACGGGCTGGATCTGGAGGTCGCCGAGGGCACCGTGATGGGCTTGCTGGGCCCCAACGGGGCCGGCAAGACGACCACGGTGCGCATCCTGTCGACCTTGCTGGTCCCCGACGAGGGGCAGGCGACGGTCGCCGGGCACGACGTGGTTCGTGAGGCCAAGGCGCTCCGGCGTGTGATCGGACTGTCCGGCCAGAACGCCGCGGTCGATGAGCACCTGACCGGCTTCGAGAACCTCGACATGGTCGGTCGGCTCTACCACCTCGGTCGGGTGCGCAGCCGGGAGCGGGCGCACGAGCTTCTCGAGCAGTTCGACCTGGTCGAGTCCGGCGGTCGCCCGGCCAAGGGCTACTCCGGCGGCATGCGCCGCCGCCTCGACCTGGCGGCCGCGCTGGTCGCGAAGCCGCCGGTCTTGTTCCTCGACGAGCCGACCACCGGCCTCGACCCGCGCAGCCGGCTCGGCATGTGGGAGGTCATCGCCGACCTGGTGCGGGGCGGCACCACGTTGTTGCTGACCACGCAGTATCTCGAGGAGGCCGACCGGCTGGCCGACAAGATCGCCGTCATCGACCACGGCAAGGTGATCGCCCAGGGCACCGCCGACGAGCTCAAGGCGCAGGTAGGCGGTGAGCGGCTCGAGTTCACTCTCGAGGACGCGAGCCAGATCGGGGCCGCCTGTGCAGTGCTGGCGCCGCTCGGCGCTGGCGAGGCGCAGACCGACGTAGGCGCCCGGCAGATCACCCTGCCAGTCGAGGGCGGGCCAGCGGTGCTCATGGCCGCGATGCGCGAGCTCGACGCTGCTGGCGTCACGGTGCAGGACCTCGGCCTGCGTCGTCCCACCTTGGACGACGTGTTCCTGACGCTGACCGGCCACGCCGCCGAGCTCGAGATCCCCGCCGACCAGTCGGTTCCCGGGCAGCAGGACAAGCCGACCACGGGCAGCGACACGACCAACAACACCACCAACGACAAGGAGGTGGCGGCCCGATGAGCGCCGTGACCGAGGCGGCGGCCGACGCATACGTCATCACCAAGCGCAACCTGATCAAGGTCAAGCGGGTGCCCGACCTGCTCGTCTTCACGACGCTGTCGCCGATCATGTTCGTGCTGCTGTTCGCCTACGTCTTCGGCAGTGCGATCAACGTGCCGGGCGTGAGCTATCGGGAGTTCTTGATCGCCGGCATCTTCGCCCAGACAGTTGTCTTCGGCTCGACGTTCACCGGCTACAGCCTGGCCGAGGATCTGCAGAAGGGCATCATCGACCGGTTCCGGTCGCTGCCGATGGCGCCGTCAGCGGTGCTCTTCGGGCGCACCCTCAGCGATGTGGTGAACAACGTCATCAGCCTCGTGGTCATGACGCTGACCGGCCTCCTCGTAGGCTGGCGGATCCGCTCGTCGTTCCTCGACGCGGTGGTCGGCTATCTGGTGGTGCTGCTGTTCGCCTACGCAATCTCCTGGGTCATGGCCTACGTCGGCCTGCTGGTGCGCACTCCAGAGATCGTCAACAACGCATCCTTCATCGTGATCTTCCCGATGACGTTCATCGCCAACACGTTCGTGCCGACCAACAACCTGCCCGGGCCGCTGAAGGCGTTCGCGAACTGGAACCCGGTGTCGTCGGTGACCCAGGCCGCTCGCGAGCAGTTCGGCAACACGAGCCCGAAGTTCCCGCCGCCGGACGTGTGGGCCTTGCAGCACCCGGTGCCCTACACGCTGATCTGGGTGGCCCTGATCCTGGCGGTCTTCATCCCGCTGTCGATCCGGCAGTACCGCAGAGCGGCCAGTCGCTGACCTAGGCGCTGCCGTAGACCACGGTGCCGTCGGCGACGATGTCTCCCCTGCCGTTGGTGTCGTTGATGTCCTTGCTGATGCGGCGGTTCAGGTAAAGCCCCTCAAGCGCGAACTCCAGCGCGGCTGCGGCCAGGCCGGGTGTCTCCGCGCCTTCCTCGATTCCCAGCCGCTCCATCAGCGCGGCAAGCCCCGGCAGCGGGCCGACCTGCTCGAGCAGGCGCTGCCCGGGCACCAGGTCACCGCTGCGCACCGACAGCCCGTCGACGAACCGTTCCGTCAGCGCAGTCAGGTCCGCGCCACCGAGATGCGCTCGGAACGTCTCGACGGTCGCGCGTCGCAGCAGGTGCTCGAGGACTTCCGCCTCGCGGCCTTCCTCGTCGACCTCGAACTCGACCTTGCCCTGCAGCGTGTCCACCGTCGCGGGCAGGTCGCAGATCCGGGCGACGGCCGGTGACTCGCCGCTGATCGCGGCTCGGCGCAGTGCGGACGCAGCGGCCGTCTCCACGGCTGCGACACCGAACCGCGCCGACACCCCCGAGCGCGCATCGACCGCGGGTGACTCGCGCACGTGCCGGGCGAACCGCGCCACGACCTCGACAAGAAAGTCGGGGACGAGCGCCTCGACGTTCGCCTCCTGGCGGATCAGCCGGATTTCGTCGGCCAGCTCGACCGGATAGTGGGTGCGGATCTCCGCGCCGAAGCGGTCCTTGAGCGGCGTGATGATGCGGCCCCGGTTGGTGTAGTCCTCGGGGTTCGCACTCGCCACCAGCAGCAGGTCGAGGGGTAGTCGCAGCACGTAGCCACGCACCTGGATGTCGCGCTCCTCCAACACGTTGAGCAGCGACACCTGGATCCGCTCGGCCAGGTCGGGCAGCTCGTTGATGGCGAAGATGCCGCGGTTGGTGCGCGGGACGAGTCCGTAGTGCACCGTCTCCGGGTCACCCAGGGTGCGCCCCTGCGCCACCTTGATCGGGTCGATGTCGCCGATCAGGTCACCCACGCTGGTGTCGGGCGTCGCAAGCTTCTCGCCGTACCGCTCGCTGCGGTGCCGCCAGCCCACCGGCAGCTCGTCGCCGAGCTCGGCGTACAACCGCCGGCAGCGGCCGCAGACCGGTGCGGCCGGGTGGTCGTTGATCTCGCACCCGTCGACCACCGGGCTCCACTCGTCGAGCAGCTCGACCAGCGTGCGGATCAGCCGGGTCTTGCCCTGCCCGCGTTCACCGAGCAGGACCAGGTCGTGGCCGGCGAGCAGCGCGCGTTCCAGCGCCGGCAGCACCGTGTCGTCGAAGCCGACGATCCCCGGGAACCGCGGCTGTCCGGACCGGAGCCGGTCGACCAGGTTCGCGCGGATCTCTTCCTTGACGGTGCGCGGTTGCGCCGCAGCCGGGTCGGCGGCGCGCAATGCGCCCAAGGTCATCGCTCGAGTCATGGTTCGACCGTACGACGGGTACTCGCCGTTTCCAAGATCGACTCCGCTCGGGTTGGGACGGCTCGTCGATCTGGGCGAGGATGGCCCGATGGCGCTCTGCGGTGACGGTCTGGCTGTGGACTCCGATCTCGCGGCGGCCGCCGGGGCAGCCACCCGTCAGGCGCTGGAGCCGTTGGGCGGGCAGACACCCGATCTGCAGCTCACCTTCGTGTGCGGCGTCGCGCCGGATGCCGTGGCCGGCGCGCTGGAACGCTCCGCCGAGGTCTCCGGCGCCGCGACCGTGCTCGGGTGCAGCGCCGGTGGCGTCATCGGCGCCGGTCGCGGCGTCGAGATGGTCTCCGCAGTCAGCGTTTGGGCGGCGGTGCTGCCCGACGTACGGGTGCGCTCGTTCCACCTCGAGGTGATGCGCGCCTCGGAGGCGCTCGCGGTGGTCGGCATGCCGGTCCAGCACGCCGACGACGAGGTCGTGGTCATGTTGGCCGACCCGTACTCGTTCCCGGTCGACGGCTTCGTCGAGCAGGCCAACGACGCGCTGCCCGGGTTGCCGCTGGTCGGTGGTCTGGCGAGCGGCGTCGGCGGAGCCGGCTCGACGCGCCTCCTGGTGGACGGCGTCGTGCATGACCGGGGGGCCGTCGGGGTGGTTCTCAGCGGCGCCGTCGGCGCGCGCACCGTCGTCAGTCAGGGTTGCCGTCCGGTAGGGCCGGCGATGACCGTCACCGCGGCCGAGGGCAACGTGCTGCTGGGCCTCGCCGGTGTGCCGGCGATCAGGAAGCTCGAGGAGGTCCTCGCGACGCTGCCCCCGGAGGACCAGGCGCTCGCGTCGCGCGGTGTGCACCTCGGCATCGCGATGGACGAGTACGTCGACCAGCATGGCCAGGGTGACTTCCTCATCCGTGGGCTGGTCGGTGCCGACAGCAGCAGGGGCGGCCTGGTGATCGGCGATGTGGTCGCGCCCGGGCGCACCGTTCGGTTCCAGGTCCGCGACGCCGACACCGCGACGGAAGACCTGGTCTCGCTGCTTGAGGCGTTCCGCAAGGTTGGCGGCGGTGATCCTGTCGACGGCGCCCTGCTCTTCAGCTGCAACGGCCGGGGGGCGGCCTTGTTCGCCAGCGCGGATCACGACGTGCAGGCCGTCCAACGTGTGCTGGGCGCACCGGGTGTGGCCGGGTTCTTCGCGGCCGGGGAGATCGGACCGGTAGGTGGGCGCAACCACCTGCATGGCTTCACGGCGTCCGTGCTCGCGTTCGGCCTGGCCGGCAAGGCGTGAGCCCGCGTCCCCGTCCGGTCCTGGCTGTGGACATCGGCGGCACCAAGATGGCCGCCGCCGTTGTCGATCCCGGCGGTCGGATCATGCTGTCCAGCCGGGTCGACACGCCGCAGGGTGCGCACGCCGACGCCGAGGCGCTCTGGCGCACGCTCACCGGGTTGGTCCGCAGCGTCCTGGACGACGACGTGCGCATCGGTGGCGTCGGCGTCGGGTGCGGCGGACCGATGACCTGGCCGGACGCCGAAGTGTCGCCGTTGAACATGCCGGGCTGGCGCGCCTTCCCGCTGCGGGCCCGGCTGGTCGAGATGTTCCCGCGGGCGCCCGTCCGGGTCCACAACGACGCCGTGTGTGTCGCTGTCGGCGAGCGCCGGCGCGGTGCCGGTCGCGGCGCCGCCAACCTGCTGGGAATGACCGTGTCCACCGGCGTCGGCGGCGGGCTGGTGCTGGGAAACCGGCTGGTCGACGGAGCCAGTGGGAACGCCGGTCACATTGGTCACGTCGTCGTAGACCCAGCCGGCCCGGACTGCTCGTGTGGCGGGCAGGGCTGCCTGGAGGCGTTCGCCAGCGGCCCGCGGCTGGCGCAGTGGGCCCGCGAACAGGGCTGGGCGAGCGCCACCGGTGACTCCGCCCGCGAGCTGGCGGCCGATGCGGCCCGCGGTCATGACGTCGCCGCCCGGGCACTGGAACGGGCCGGCACGGCGCTCGGGATTGCCATCGCCTCAGCTGCGCATCTGTGTGATCTCGACGTGGTGGCGATAGGGGGTGGCCTCTCGCAGGCGGGTCCGCTGCTTTTCGACCCGCTGGAGACTGCGTTCCGTCGGCACGCCCGGATGGACTTCACGCGGGAGGTACGCGTCGTACCGGCTGAGCTCGGGCAGCAGGCCGGGCTGGTCGGAGCCGCGGCCCTGGTGCTCTGTGGCGACGCCTACTGGTCGGTCTGACCCTCGGCCAGGGCGCCGGCGAGCTTGTCGAGCGTTACGGCGAGGTCGTGGCGTTCCGCTTCGGACCAGTCGGCCAGGCTGCGGTCCAGCCAGGCCTGCCGGTTGTGGAAGGCGGCCTCCAGCACCGCCCGGCCGGGCTCGGCCAGCGTGAGCCGCACAGCCCGGCCGTCGGCGGGGTCCTCGGCGCGGGTCACGTAGCCGCGCTCTTCGAGGGTGCGCGCATGCCGGCTCACCGTCGAGACGTCGAGGCAGAGGTGCCCGGCAAGGTCGGACAGCCGCAGCGTGCCGTGTTGCTTGAGGTGGGCCAGGATGATGACCGCGGACCGGTCGACCGGGTCGTCATGCTGCGCCTGCTTGATCTGGTGCATCACCCGGAACAGCGACGACGCCAGGTGCGGCGTCGGCGGCGCCTCATTTAGTTGCACGATGCAAACATAACAGGTACTGATTCCGGATGACAGACTGAGAGCCATGCCGCTGCCGGTGGGACTTGCCGACGTACAGGCCGCCCGCGAACTGCTCCGAGGCGTCATCCTGGACACCCCTGTGCAGGGGTCCCGCCCGCTCGGTGAGCGGGTCGGCGGGCCGGTCTGGCTCAAGTGCGAGAACCTGCAGCGGGCCGGCTCGTTCAAGATCCGCGGGGCCTACACGCGTATCTCCCGGCTCTCTGCCGACGAGGCGAGCCGCGGTGTGGTGGCGGCGAGTGCGGGCAATCACGCGCAGGGGGTTGCCCTCGCTGCCAGCCTGCGGGGCATTCGGTCGACCGTGTTCATGCCTGAAGGCGCACCGATCCCGAAGGTGGAGGCCACCAAGGCCTACGGCGCGGAGGTTCGCTTCCACGGGCACGCGGTGGACGAGGCCCTGGTTGCCGCGCAGGAGTTCAGCGACCAGACCGGTGCGGTGTTCGTGCATCCCTTCGACCATCCCGACATCGTCGCCGGCGCTGGCACTGTGGGCCTTGAGATCCTGGAGCAGGTCCCTGACGTCAAGACCATCGTCGTGTGCACCGGTGGGGGCGGCCTGCTCGCCGGCATCGCCGTCGCGGTCAAGGGACTGCGCCCCGATGTGCGCCTGGTGGGTGTGCAGGCCGAAGGTGCAGCGGCCTATCCAGCATCGCTCACGGCCGGGCGTCCGATGGCACTCGAGTCAATGGCGACGATGGCCGACGGCATCGCGGTGGGCTGTCCTGGGCCGGTGCCGTTCGCCATCATCGACGAGCTGGTGGACGACCTTCGAACGGTCTCCGAGAAGTCGCTGTCCAAGGCCCTGCTGCTCTCCCTCGAGCGGGCCAAGCTCGTCGTTGAGCCTGCCGGGGCGGCCGGGGTCGCCGCGGTCCTCGACGACCCGAAGGCATTCCAGCCCCCGGTCGTGGTCGTGCTCTCGGGCGGCAACATCGACCCGTTGCTGCTGATGCGGGTGCTGCGTCACGGGCTCGCCGTTGCCGGCCGATTCCTGTCGTTCCGGGTTCGGATCTCCGACCGGCCGGGCGCGCTGGTCAACCTGCTCGCCGAGGTGGCCGCCGCCGACGCCAGCGTGCTCGAGGTCGAGCACGTGCGCACCGACCCTCGGCTGCGCGTCGATGAGGTCGAGGTGGCGTTGCACTTGGAGACGCGCGGCGCGGAGCACTGCGAGGAGGTACAGAAGCGGCTGCGCCAAGCGGGATACACCCTCGTGTTCGGCTGAAACAGCCGCTGAGCTGGCGTGTTGCGGCGTCAGCCGACGAACGGCTCGATGTCGATGACCTCGACGGGGATGTTTTTGCCGCTCGGCGCCGTGTAGGTCGTCGAGTCGCCCTTGGTCTTGCCGAGGATCGCAGCGCCAAGCGGCGACTTCTCCGAGTAGACCTCGATGCCGTCGCCGGCAACCTCGCGCGACCCGAGCAGGAACTTCATCTGGTCGCCTGCAACCTTGGCCGTGACGATCGTGCCGGGCGCGACGACACCATCAGCCGCTTTGGGCGGCTCGCCGACCTGTGCCGACTCGAGCAGTTGCTGGAGCTGACGGATCCGGGCCTCGCGCTTGCCTTGCTCGTCCTTGGCGGCGTGGTAGCCGCCGTTCTCCTTGAGATCGCCCTCTTCGCGGGCCGCCTCGATGCGCTTGACGATCTCGGCACGGCCCTCACCGGTGAGGAAGTCCAGCTCGTGCTTGAGCCGGTCGTATGCCTCCTGCGTCAGCCAGGTGACGCTTTCGCGGGTCTCGGTCACGGCGGGCTCCTGAAGGTGGCGGATAGTGGGAAAGGGACGGGCGGAAAGAATCGAGGCTAACAAGGGGTACCGGGCGGGCACCTAATCGTCGGCTCCGAGAAGGCAGCCCGCAATGGTCGCGTTTGCGGCCCGGCTGCGCGTGCCGACCACCGCCTCGACCTGGCGTCGGTCCTGGCCGCCGGGGGGGACAGCGACCCGGGTCACCCCGACCACCTCACCGGCGGCGTCGCGGGCCTGCAGGGTGCAGGCCACTGCCGACGAGCTCTCGGCGATCACCTCGAACTGCACCTGGACCCGGCGGTCGTCGAGGACCCGGAAGCTGATCAAGGAGCTGCGGGTGTCCGGCGTTGCAGCGGCCAGCGCGGCCCACACAAGCCACCCGACCAGCGCGGTTGCGACGACGACCAGGCAGGCGACCAGCACGCGACTGGTCCGGCGCTCGCCGTACCGGCCGGGCGGCCGTGCCGCCGGACCGATCCCGGTCGGCCCTGCTCCGGGGTGGCTCACGGGACCTCGCAGCCTGCATCGGGGGAGTCGTCAGCGATGATTGTCCCGTGAGCGAGCAGCTGAGGTTGATGGCGGTCCACGCCCATCCCGACGACGAGTCCAGCAAGGGCGCGGCCAGCATGGCGCGTTACGTGGCTGAAGGCGTCGATGTGCACGTGGTCACCTGCACGGGCGGGGAGCGCGGATCGATCCTCAATCCGCGGCTGGAGCACGACGAGTCCGTGCTGGCCAACCTCACCGAGGTGCGCCGCCGCGAGATGGATGCGGCGCGCGAGATCCTCGGCGTCCGGCAGGACTGGTTGGGGTGGATCGACTCGGGGCTGCCCGAGGGCGACCCGCTGCCCCCGTTGCCAGAGGGCTGCTTCGGCAGGATGGACGTCGACGTCGCCGCCGAGCCGCTGGTGCGCCTGATCCGCTCGTTCCGGCCGCACGTCATGACGACGTACGACGAGAACGGTGGCTACCCGCACCCCGACCACATCATGTGCCACAGGATCTCGGTGCACGCGTTCGACGCCGCGGGCGATCCTGACGCCTACCCCGACGCAGGTGACCCCTGGCAGCCGCTCAAGCTCTACTACAACCAGACCTTCACCAAGGCGCGCACGACGGCGTTGCACGAGGGCATGCTCGCGGCCGGGCTCGAGTCGCCGTACGGCGAGTGGCTGGATCGATGGGAGGACCGCGACGAGCGCACCATCACCACGCACGTGCCCTGCGGTGACTACTTCGAGATCCGCGACCGGGCTCTGCTCGCGC
>JBDUAP010000253.1:0-4372 GCA_040004585.1 Sporichthyaceae bacterium | reverse complement strand
ACGGCACGGGCAACATCTCCTACGACCCGGCCAACCACGACTTCATGGTCCGCACAAGGCAGGCCAAGATCGACGGCATCGCGTCGTCGATCCCGCCGCTCGCCGTGGAGGACCCGAGCGGGCTCGCCAGAGTGCTGGTGCTGGGCTGGGGCTCGACGTACGGGCCGATCGGCGCCGCCTGCCGGAGGGTGCGCGCCGCGGGCATCGAGGTCGCGCAAGCCCACCTGCGCCACCTCAACCCGTTCCCGTCCAACATCGCTGAGGTGGTGAAGGGCTACGACCGGGTGCTCATCCCTGAGATGAACCTCGGCCAGCTCGCGATGTTGATCCGAGCCCGGTTCCTCGTCGATGCCATCAGCTACAACCAGGTGCGCGGGATGCCGTTCAAGGCAGAAGAGCTCGCCTCCGTCATCACGGAAGTTGCGAATCAGTGAGCGAACACAGGTTTCCGTCCCTCGACCTGGTGCCCAAGTCCGACGTCGCGCAGTCGGCGAAGGACTTCAAGACCGACCAGGAGGTGCGCTGGTGCCCGGGGTGCGGTGACTACGCGATCCTCGCCGCGGTCCAGTCCTTCATGCCGCAGCTGGGGTTGCGCAAAGAGAACATCGTCTTTGTCTCGGGGATCGGCTGCTCGTCGCGCTTCCCCTACTACATGGACACGTTCGGCGTGCACTCGATCCACGGGCGCGCGCCCGCGATCGCGACCGGTCTGGCATCGTCTCGACAGGACCTGTCGGTGTGGGTCGTCACCGGTGACGGCGACGCGCTGTCGATCGGCGGCAACCACCTGATCCACGTGCTGCGCCGCAACGTCAACCTCAAGATCCTGCTATTCAACAACCGCATCTACGGGCTGACCAAGGGGCAGTACTCCCCGACGTCTGAACTCGGCAAGATCACGAAGTCGACGCCGATGGGGTCGCTGGACGGACCGTTCAACCCGGTGTCGCTCGCTCTCGGTGCCGAGGCGTCGTTCGTGGCGCGCTCGATCGACTCCGACCGCAAGCACCTCACGTCGGTGCTGCAGGCCGCGGCCGAGCACCGCGGCACGGCGCTGGTCGAGATCTACCAGAACTGCAACATCTTCAACGACGAGGCATTCGAGCCGTTGAAGGACCCGGCGACGCGCGACGACTTCACGATCCGGCTCGAGCACGGTCAGCCGATCATCTGGGGGGCGCAGAGCCAGTACGGCGTCACCCGCAGCGTCGAGGACGCGTCGCTCAAGGTGGTGAACGTCGCCGACGTCGATGCCAGTGCACTGCTTGTCCATGACGCGCACGCCGACGACCCGTCACATGCGTTCGACCTGTCCCGGCTGGCAGACCTCTCGCTGGCCCGGACGCCGATCGGGGTTTTCCGATCGGTGCAGCGACCCGTCTACGACGACCTGATGGCCGGCCAGCTGGAGTCCGCCCGAGCCACGCAGGGCGACGGCGACCTGGCCGACCTGCTCGCCGGCGGGGACACCTGGACCGTCGGGCGTCCGACCGCGATCTGAGACAGCAGCAAACCGGCTCGACACTCCTGACCGGCCCGGTTAGCGTGGGCTGCGTGGGCGACCGGTGAACGAGTTGCGGCGCGGGACGGCGTACGGCGTCGGGGCGTACCTGCTCTGGGGCCTGTTCGCCCTCTACTTCCCCCTCCTCAAGCCTGCCAGCTCCGTGGAGATCGTGGCGCACCGCATCGTTTGGTCGCTGCTGTTCCTGCTGGTCATCCTCGGTGTCCAGCGCAACTGGGGCTGGCTGCGCGAGCTCGCGGCGGACCGTCGCTCGTTGGCGATCCTGGTCACGGCCGCGGTCCTGATCGCCGCCAACTGGTGCCTCTACATCTACGGCGTTAACAGCAAGCAGGTCGTCGAGACCTCGCTGGGCTACTTCATCAACCCGCTCGTCACGGTGCTGCTCGGCGTGGTGGTGCTCGGGGAGCGCCTGCGCCGGACCCAGTGGGCCGCCATCGGGCTCGGCGCGATCGCCGTCGTCGTCCTGGCCGTCGACTACGGCCGGCCGCCGTGGATCGCACTGGGGCTCGCGTTCTCGTTCGGCCTCTATGGGTTTCTGAAGAATCGCGTGGGCGGCCGCGTGGGTGCCGTGCAGTCGCTCACGGTCGAGACCGCGGTGCTGATGCTTCCTGCTCTGATCTGGCTGGTCCTGTTGGAGCGGCGCGGCGACGGGCAGTTCGGTCATTCCGGAACGGGCCACGCGTTGTTGCTCGCCAGCACGGGCATCGTCACCGCCGTACCGCTGATTCTCTTCGCCGCCGCCGCGCGGCGTATCCCGCTGTCGGTGATCGGGCTCCTGCAGTACCTCACACCGGTGCTGCAGTTCCTGACCGGTGTTCTGCTGTACGACGAGCCGATGCCCGCCTCGCGGCTGGTCGGCTTCGCCCTGGTGTGGGCGGCACTAAGCGTGCTCACTGTTGACTCGCTGCAGAACCGGCGGCGCAACCAGCGTCGAGCTGCCGCCGAGGCTTCAGCCGGCGCGTACGCGTAGACGCGGTTGAGGTGGCCTGCGAGCGCGGTGCAGTGGCAACGCGTCCGGCTTCGGGCAGTGCGCTGAATGCAGGGCCAGATCACGGTTTGGTGACGGTCTTGAATCCCTTGTGGATAAAGGCTTTTTCGGCCAATTCTGTCGGTGGAACTGTCGGTGGTGGCCCGTAGGTTTCTGCCATGTCCAAGCACCACGACCCACGCGACCCACATGGCGGACGCGGCGGTAAGCACCGTCGCGACCGTGATGATGTCGGTCGTGACGCTGAGCGTGGTGGGCTGCGGCTGGTGCCCGGCAGCGGTGACGGGGTGCTGGTCGCAGACGGGCCAGAGCCCGACGTGGCGGCGCTTCGGGAGGCGCGTCGGCGCACGTGTGCCGGCCCGTCGGGTGCCGGGTGCGACATCCGACGCCGAGCTGGTGATGTCGGCGGTGACGGTCGAGTTGATGATGGCGTTGGGGATCAGCAAGGGTCACGCCGAGGGCCTGCAGCTGCTCGCGACCTGCCTCGTCCGCGTCCTGCCCGAGACGCTGGCGATGGTCGAGTGCGGCCGCCTGGACCTGACCCGGGCCCGGCTGCTCGCCGCGGCCACCGAGGTCCTCGACGACACCCACGCACGCGCCGTGCAGGCCCTGGTGCTGCCCAAGGTCGGGGCCGGCCCGTGGGACGGCCCGTCCCCGCGGGCGTGGCGGGCCCAGATCCAGCGCGCTGTGGTCACCGTCGACCCGGACGCGGCGCGACGCCGCCGAGAGACCGCCATCGCGCACCGCCTCGTCCGGGCCTGGGCGGCCGGGGACGGCACCGGGGTGCTGCAGATCATCGCCCAGGACACCGAGATCGCGTTCGCCGACGGTGTTATCAACAAGCTCGCCCAGGCGTGGCCCGAGGTCGGCGCCGATGGCGAGGCGTTGCGCATGGACCAGCGTCGCGTGGACTCCTTCATGGATCTGCTGCGCCGGGTCGCCTACGGCGACCAGCTCCCGACCGTGCGGGCCCGCGGGGAGCGCGAGGTCGGGATCGTGCTGCACGGGGACACGTTCTTCGGCGACGGCCCCGGCAAGGACGACCCCGGCGAGCTGCGCGGTCTCGGCGCCCCCGCCCCCGTCGACCCCCGCTCCGCAGCCAAGATGGCCAGGGACGACATCGACGCCGGCGCCGCCACCCGCGTGCTGCTGGTCGGCGGCGACGGTGTCCTCCAGCGCACCATCCGCCTGCCCGAGGCCCCTCCAGGCGGCTGGACCCGCGACCTCCTCGAAGGATCCGTGCGCCAAGCAATCCCCGACCTACCGCCGCTGCAGACCGAGAACTACGAACCCACCGTGGCGATCACCGAACACGTCCGAGCCGTGCACCCCCGCTGCACGTCCTATGACTGCGCGCGGCTGGCGAGCCGGTGCGACCTTGACCACGACCAGGCCTACCCGCGCGGACCCACCTGCGTCACCAATCTCTGTCCACGCTGCCGACGCCACCACGAACTCAAGACCCGAGGGCTGGTACACACGCGCCTGCATCGCGATGGGTCGGTCACCACCACCACGCTGCTCGGCACCACTATCACCATCCGGCCCGGCCGGTTACCCGGCCACGGCCCCGGCGAGGCCTACGCCGGCTAGAGCCGCTGCGACCCCGCAGGTTTCACCGCAAAGGCGGAGTGGGCGGCGCCTGTACGCGGTAGCGGCTTCGAAGGCGGTGCTGCGTGTGCACATGTGCTTCCGAGGGCGCCGGGGGGTCGACCGAGCTCACGTACGACATCTGACGAGACGGAGCGCGTGCCGCCCGTGCGGCCGGTACGTCGGTGGGCACGCCGAGCCTAAACCGGTAGGCTTTCCGGCGAACGTGACACGATTCGAGGAGGTGAGCCCGATGCACACACTGTCCACTC
>JBDUAP010000252.1:0-4384 GCA_040004585.1 Sporichthyaceae bacterium | reverse complement strand
GGCAGCAGCGCCAGTTCAGACTGGTCGAGGAACGTCGAGACATCGAGGTCATCGGTCGCCTGGGCGATCGCGCCCCCAGGGTCGCCGTCGATGCGCCACGCGCGAAGCCCCGGTTCGTCCACCAGCCCGATGGCAGCAGTCAGTGCGGCATCGCGGACCCCCGACCGGTCGGCGGCACCGACCAAAGCGCCGGTCGCGGCACGGAGCACGTGCTCGCGCATCAAGGCCCGGCGCAACGAGTCGAGCAGCGTGGTGATCCGGAGCAGCGCCAGGACGAACAGCAGCGCCGATCCGCCCGTCACCACGATCGCCCGGGCCCCAGCGCTCTGCGCCGGGTGGGTGAGGAACAGCACCGGAGAGACGAGGCACGCCAGGCCGAGCAACACGACAAATCGCCAGACAGCGATGGGGGATTCTTCGCTCGGTTCACTCGGCGCGGTGGCCATGCCCGAGTGATGGGCAGCCAAGACGATCAAGGCCGCCCCGAGCAACCAGCCCGCAGACAGGATCGGCGCATCGACGATGCTGGCCGCCACCTCGGAACCGGTGCCGACGCCGAGCCCGAGAGCGAGCAAGGATGCCGCCGTGTCGCGACGGCCGAGGGCGAACGTGAAACGGGTGAGCACGCTGATGACGAGCAGGTTGCCGAGCGGGTAGGCCCCACCGACGAGGATGCCGGCCACGTCGGCGCTCGGGTCGTTGATGACCGGCTCCAGCAGGATCAGCCAACCCGCCTGGGCAGCCGCGACCGTGACAACGAGGGCATCGAGAAGGCTGGCTCGGTCGTAGCGGATGCGGTTCCGCTGGAACGCGATGACGGCCATGGCCAGCGTGGGGTACGCGAGCAGCCGTGGGGCGTCGGTATACGTCGGGGAGATGCCGCCGATCAGTGCGATGGCCTGGCCGTTGGCGAGTAGTCCGGTGCCTGCCGCGAGCAGCCACCAGGGGAGCGGATCGGCGGGGCGGTTCCGTCGTACGGCCAGCAGGATTGCCGTGGAACCGGCAATGCCGGCGAGCATCCAGACCACAGCGCGCACGGCCTCGACCGGCACGGCGACGTAGAGCCCCATGAGGGCAAGGGTGACCGCGACGACGACGGACGACATACGTCGACCGGTTGGCATCGGCTCACCCCTCATGTCTGGCCTGGCCCGGTTACCTGTTGGCTATCGGCGTTCTCGGAGCCGTCTTGATCGCCCGATTGGCGTCTTGACGCAGTCGTAACCAGGCGGGAGCCAAACGTGGTGGCCGGCTTGACCTACCGGAGCGGCTGGAAGCGGCGCAGACGCAGGCTGTTGGTGACGACGAAGACCGAGCTGACGGCCATCGCGGCGCCGGCCAGCATCGGGTTGAGCAGTCCCGCGGCGGCGAGGGGGACCGCCGCGACGTTATAGGCGAACGCCCAGAACAGGTTGCCCTTGATGGTGCGCAACGTCTGACGGGACAACCGGATGGCATCCCCGACCGCGCGCAGGTCACCGCGCACCAGTGTCAGGTCGCTCGCCTCGATGGCGACGTCGGTGCCGGTGCCCATAGCCAGCCCGAGGTCCGCCTGCGCAAGCGCTGCCGCGTCGTTGACGCCGTCGCCGACCATGGCGACGACCGCGCCGTCGCGCTGCAACCGGGTGACTACGGCGACCTTGTCCGCCGGCATCACCCGGGAGATGACATCGCCGTCATCGATGCCGACGTCGTGCGCAACGGCTCGGGCGACTGCCTCGTTGTCGCCGGTGAGGAGCATCGGGCGGAGCCCAAGCCGGCGCAGCTCGGTGACCGCGACCGCGGACGTGGGCTTGACGCTGTCGGCGACGAGGAGCAACGCCCGCACCTCACCGAGCCAGCCGACTGCGGTCACCGTCCGGCCATCGGCCTCAGCCGCGTGCAGCGCCTGCTCGAGCGAGTCCGGGAGGTGGTGCAACTGCTCCTGCAGCATCCGGGCTCGACCGGCGACGACGTCGTAGGACGTGTCGTTGCCGTTGCTTGTGTCGATGACGACGCCCTCCACGCCAAGGCCCGGGAGTGAGGTGAACCCGTCGACGGCCGGTAGGTCGCCCACCTCGGCGCGCGCGCCGGCGACGATGGCGGCGGCGACCGGATGCTCGGACGCGGCCTCGACCGCTCCCGCAAGACGGAGCACCCGGCCACGGTCCTCGCCGTCGGCAAGGACGACGCCGACCAACTGCATCGATGCGGTGGTGACGGTGCCGGTCTTGTCCAGCACGACGGTGTCGATTCGTCGAGTGGACTCGAGCACCTGGGGGCCCTTGATGAGGATGCCGAGCTGCGCGCCCCTGCCGGTGCCAACCATCAACGCGGTCGGCGTGGCCAGCCCGAGAGCGCACGGGCAGGCGATGATCAGCACCGCGACCGCGGTGGTGAACGCCATCTCCGCGCCGGCTCCGGTGGCCAGCCAGAAGGCCAGCGTCGCCAGCGACACGGCGATCACGACGGGAACGAACACGGCAGAGACCTGGTCGGCGAGGCGCTGCACCGGCGCCTTGCCGCTCTGCGCTGCCTCAACGAGCCGCGCCATCTGGGCCAGTTGCGTCTGGGCGCCTACTCGGGTGGCCCGCACAACCAGTCGACCGCCCACGTTGATCGTGGCGCCCACCACGCTGTCACCGGGCTGCACCTCGACGGGCACCGACTCCCCGGTCAGCAGGGCTGCGTCGATCGCCGACGTGCCGGCAACCACTGCACCGTCGGTGGCGACCTTCTCGCCCGGGTGCACGATGAACTCATCACCGACCTGCAGCTCTTCGATCGGGACGCGGAGCTGCGTCCCGTCGCGCAGGAGGGTGGCCTCCTTCGCGCCCAGATGCAGCAGGGCGCGCAGGGCTGCACCTGACTGCCGCTTCGCCCGCGCCTCGAGGAACCGTCCGGTCAGGATGAAAACTGTCACCCCAGCAGCGACCTCGAGGTAGATCTCCTGCGAACCGTCGCCGCGGGCAGGGACGAGCATGAACGGCATCGTCGTGCCCGGCGAACCGGCACCCCCGATGAAGAGTGCGTACAGCGACCAGCCGAAGGCCGCCAGAACGCCGACCGAGATGAGGGTGTCCATCGTCGCGGCGCCGTGCCGCAGGTTCAGCCAAGCCGCCCGGTGGAACGCCCAGGCGCCCCAGACGACGACAGGGGCCGCCAGGACCAGCGAGACCCATTGCCAATAGTCAAACTGCAGCGCCGGGATCATGCCGAGCGCGATTACGGGCACCGTCAATGGCACGCACACCCGCAGCCGCTTCCGCAGTGCCCCCACCGCGTCCGGCTCGCCGGCCGCCTGAGACAGCAGCGGGTCGTGGGAGCCGGGCGAGCGGCCCGGCCCGGGCAGTGCAGCGGTGTAGCCCGTCGCCTCCACAACGGCCACGAGCTCGGCAGGGGTGACCGTCTCGGGGAACGTCACCGTGGCTTTTTCGGTCGCGTAGTTGACGGACGCGCTCACCCCGGCGACGCGATTGAGCTTCTTCTCCACCCGGGCCGCGCAGGACGCGCAAGTCATTCCACCGATCGTCAGCTCGAGCGACTCGCCCGCAACGCTCATTGCGGCCCGCTGACCAGCTCGTAGCCGGCCTCGTCAACCGCGTCGCGGACCTGCGCGTCGTCGAGGACGTTCGCACTCACGACGTGCACGCTGGAGTTGCCGCCAGGGACAAGATCGATCGTGACATCGATGACGCCGGGCAGCTTCCTGACCTCATCGGTCACGGAGTGCACGCAGTGCCCGCAGGTCATGCCGGCCACGGCGTAGGTCCGCATGCTGCTGATGGTCCCCATGGTCAGCTCCTCACCAGTCGGGCGATGGCCTCGGATGCCTCGCGCACCTTCTCGTCGGCCTCGGATCCGCCCCGCCGGGCCGCCTCGACGACGCAATGGGCGAGGTGCTCTTCCAGTAGCTCGAGCGAGAACGACTGCAACGCGCGGGTCGCGGCCGACACCTGAGTCAAGACGTCGATGCAGTACTTGTCCTCTTCGACCATGCGCTGCAGACCGCGGACCTGGCCCTCGATGCGGCGGAGCCGCTTGAGGTGGCTGTCCTTCTGCGCGCTATAGCCGTGGGTTGCCGTGTCGATCGTCACGTTCGCCTCTCCGAGGGACTACCGGGTGGGGGTATTAGACGTATCATACCACCATAGGGTATCCCCGTGGCCAATCGGTTGGCAGCCAGCACGAGTCCCTACCTGCGCCAGCACCAGGACAACCCGGTCGACTGGTTCGAGTGGGGCACCGAGGCGTTCGACGAGGCCCGTCGCCGCGGTGTACCCGTTTTTCTCTCGGTGGGCTATGCGGCCTGCCACTGGTGCCATGTGATGGCACACGAGTCGTTCGAGGACGAGCCGACCGCGGCCTACCTCAACGAGAACTTCGTCAGCATCAAGGTCGACCG
>JBDUAP010000251.1:0-4387 GCA_040004585.1 Sporichthyaceae bacterium | reverse complement strand
TCGAGGGCTGGCTGCACCGGATCACGACCAACCTGTTCCTCGACCAGGTCCGCCGTAAGCAACGCATCCGCTTCGACGGCTTCGGCGAGGACGCCGATGACCGCCTCGCCGGCCGCGAGCCCAGCCCGGCCCAGGTCTACGACGACCAGCACTTCGACCCCGACATCCAGGCCGCCCTGGACGCATTGACGCCGGACTTCCGGGCGGCCGTGGTGCTCTGCGACATCGAGGGCCTGTCCTACGAGGAGATCGCTGCCACGCTCGGCATCAAGCTGGGCACCGTCCGCAGCCGTATCCACCGCGGCCGCAGCCAGCTCCGTGCGGCGCTCGAGCACCGGGCAGCCGGCCGTCGCCCGTCGGACAATGACATCTCCGGATCCGCCGGCAATGACATCTCCGGATCCGCCGGCAATGACATCTCCGGATCCTCCGGAAGGAAGGGTCCGCCGTGATCCGGCCCGACCACCTCGGTCAGCGGATCTCCGCCCTGGTCGACGGCGAGCTCGGCCACCAGGAGCGCGACCGTGCCCTGGCCCACATCGCGCACTGCCCGTCCTGCCGTGCCGCGCTCGAGGACGAGCGGCTGGTCAAGGACCGGATCGCGAGCGCTCCCATACCGCCGGCATCGCCGGCCCTGACCGCCCGGCTGCTGGGCCTGGCCCAACCCGGTGACCCGATGCCGCCACGGGAGCGGCGCATGCCGCTCGCGCCCGTGGTCCCGACCCTGCCCGCACCGGGCCGTCGTCGAGGCGCCACCCGCCCCGGTGACCGCGACGACCCCCGACGGCCTGGCCGCTTGCGGGCGACCCCGCTCCGGTCCCGCCGGGCCCGTTACGCGGCCGTGACGGCCGTATCCGCCGTCGGCCTGATGCTGGGCACCGCGTTTCTGGCCGGAGCCGCGCCGCAACAGCCCGGCGCACCAGTGCTGCCGCCGAGCGCCGAGCTTTCGGTCGAGCACGCCGCGACCACCTCCGGTCAGCCGCTCGGCGACCCGGCCTTCGACGCCGTCACCGCCTCCTACGGCGGCCTGTACTTCGCGCCCCGGGCCACGGGCCGGTGAGCCGGCCCGTTTTCGGCGCCGGCCGGGTCGGGGTAGCCGAGCTGGTTGCTCCGATCGCCCTGCTCGCGCTCCTGCTCGGCACCGCCACCGGTGCCGAACCGGCCAGCCGGCCGGTGTCCTGGGTCGACGGCGCACCGAGCGACGCGCGCGCCCTGCAGCTGCTCGAGCGAGCCAGCCAGGCCCCCGCGACGGTCGCCTACCACGGTGTGCAGTTCGTCTCGGCCTGGAGCGAGCGGGGATCCACCAGCCTGGTCGTCGAGGTGGACCACCGCCCGGGGCGCGGGACGACGGTCCACACGGCAGCCACCACCGAGAACCCCGCGGCCGACACCTTCCTCCCGGCCGACGGCACCGAGCCCTCGGTCATCGGTGGGGCAACCGCCCTGCAGCGGCTGGACCGCAACTACACGATCGTCCTGGCGGGACAGCGCTGGGTGTCCGGCCGCACCGCTGACCTGGTCGAGGCACGCTGGCCCGGCTCGGACCACCCGGCCGCCCGGTTCTGGCTCGACGCCGCGACCGGCCTGGTGCTCCGGCGCGAGGTCTACGACGAGCAGGGCCGTACGACGAGGGCTAGCGCGTTCGTCGAGATCGTCGTCGGCCAGCCGACCGACGTCCAGGCGAGCTCGGTGCAGGCCATGCCCCAGGCTTGGTCGGAAACGGTCGACTACTCCGACCGGGCCGCCATGGAGAAGCAGGGCTGGCACTGTCCCGATCGTCTGCCCGGCGCGCTGGACATGGTGGACGCCCGCCGGGGCGGCGGTGCCGGCAGGCCGATCCTGCACCTGAGCTACTCGAACGGGTTGGCCACGGTGTCGCTGTTCGAGCAACGTGGTCGGCTCGACGCCGCCAACCTGGACGGTTACCGGCGCCAGGAGGCAGATGGCCCCGCCGTCTACGTCCGCGACGGCATGCCGCAACGGGTGGTCTGGTCGGCCCAGGGCACCGTCTTCACGCTCGTGGCCGACGCACCGGCGTCTACGGTGGACCAGGTGGTGGCGGCTCTGCCGCACGACCCCGTCGAGGACGGCGGGGGGTGGCACCGGCTCGGACGTGGCTTCGAGCGTGTCGCATCATGGTTCAACCCGTTCGGCTAGCGGCGACAAGGAAGAGATGCAAGCATGAGCGACGAGGACCGCCCGGAGGACCGGCCGCCGGCGAGCGAGCCGCAGGCCGAGGTGCCGTGGTGGTCGCAGCCGAGTGGTGGGAGCTGGGACACCCCGTCGTACGTCACTGACCCCACGACTCCGCTCCCGGGAACGGGAGCCCAGGCGTCGTCCTACGCCGGCCAGAGCGGCACTCTCTGGGACGTTCCTGGCGCACCCATCGACACCCTCGGCCGCGAGCCTCGCGTTCGGCGCACCCCCGCCACCGGCCTGCTGGTCGCGCTCGCCCTGGTGATCGCGTTGCTCGCCGGTGCTGCCGGCGGTGCCGCGGGCTACCTGCTGGCCGCACGCGAGGACGACAGGGTGACCGTCGAGGGCACCAACCTCGGCTCGGCGCCCGCCCGCTCGGTGGAGCGCCCGGCCGACAGCATCGCCGGTGTGGCGGCCAAGGTTCTGCCCAGCGTGGTGCAGATCAAGGTCGAGACGGCGAGCGGCGGCGGGACCGGTTCCGGCTTCGTGCTCGAGGCCGACGGCTTCATCGTCACCAACAACCATGTGGTGGCCGGCGCCGGCAGCTCGGGTGTGACAGTCTCCTTCGCCGACGGCACGACGGCGAAGGCGCGCGTCGTCGGCACGTCCGCCAGCTATGACCTGGCCGTTCTGAAGGTGAACGCCAAGGGTCTTTCTCCGCTCCCGCTCGGCAACTCCGACAGTGTCGTCGTCGGTGACGCGGTGATCGCGGTCGGTTCGCCGCTGGGTTTGTCCGGGACGGTGACCAGCGGCATCGTGAGCGCCAAGAACCGGCCGGTCACGGCTGGTGGTGACACCGGCGGCAGCGACAGCGCCTACATCAACGCCATCCAGACCGACGCGGCGATCAACCCCGGCAACTCCGGCGGGCCACTGGTCAACCTGGCGGGAGAGGTGGTGGGCGTCAACTCCGCGATCGCGACCCTGGGTGCCAGCCTCGGTGGTCAGAGCGGCAACATCGGTGTCGGTTTCGCGATTCCGATCAACCAGGCCCGACGTACCGTCGAGCAGCTCCTCAACACCGGCGAGGCGCAGTTCCCGATCATCGGCGCGAGCCTGGACGGGGCCTACGACGGCGAAGGCGCCCGCATCGCCACGGCCCCGGCAACGAATGGCAACCCGCCGATCGTGCCCGGCGGCCCCGCGGACCGCGCCGGCCTCAAGGCGGGGGACGTGATCGTGGCCATCGACGACAAGCCGGTGGCCGACAGCTCGGAGCTGATCGTCGCCATCCGCAGCCACACTCCCGGAGACACCGTCACCCTGACCGTGCGCCAGGACAGCGGCGACAGATCCGTCAAGGTCACCCTTGGCTCGACGAAGGGCTGACGGAGGAGCCGTGTTCGACATCGGGATGGGGGAGTTCCTCGGCCTGGCCGTGGTAGCTCTTCTCGTCCTCGGCCCGGACAAGCTGCCGAAGTTCGCCGCGGATGCCGCGAGGTTCATTCACCAGGTGCGCAAGATGGCGAACACCGCCCGCGAGGACGTCCGGCGCGAGCTCGGCCCCGAGCTGCAGGGCATCTCGCTTGAGGACCTCAACCCGAGAACTGCGCTGCGCAAGCACGTCCTGGACGGCCTCGACCTGGACAGCGGCATAGACGACGATGACGACCGCCCGGCACGAACGAGGAAGACCACCGAGCCGGCACAGGGCCCGGTGCCGCCGCCGTACGACCCCGACACCACCTGACGCTAGCGGCCCGCGACGGTCAGGCCGAGAGACCGGCCGACCAGGCCGCGGTTGCGGCCGCCGAGCCGCCCAGCGATCGCAATCAGCTCGCGCGCGGCAGGCGCCTGTGGGTCGTCGAGGACAAGCGGCCGTCCGGAGTCGCCGCCCTCGCGCAGCCGGATGTCGATCGGCACCTGCCCGAGCAGCGGCACCGGCGCGCCGATCGCGCGGGTGAGCCCGTCCGCGACCGCCTGGCCTCCTCCGGTGCCGAAAACGTCGATGCGCTCGGCACAGTGCGGGCACGGCAGCCACGACATGTTCTCGACGACCCCGGCGATCTGCTGGTGGGTCTGCAGCGCGATGGTGCCGGCTCGCTCCGCCACCTCGGCCGCTGCCTCCTGCGGTGTCGTCACCACCAGGATCTCGGCGGGTGGCACGAGCTGGGCGACAGAGATCGCGATGTCCCCGGTTCCGGGTGGCAGGTCCATCAGGAGCACGTCCAGGTCGCCCCAGAACACGTCG
>JBDUAP010000250.1:0-4404 GCA_040004585.1 Sporichthyaceae bacterium | reverse complement strand
TCACATTCACCGAGTCCGCCGGCCGCACGTCAATCGTGCTGACGCACGAAGGCATCCCCGCAGACTCTCCCGGCGCAACCGGGTGGGCGATGGCCCTCGACAAGTTGGCCCGGTATGTCAACCGGCGCATCCGGCGGTAGTGCCAGTTCTTCACTCTCTATGCACCCGACATCAGGCGTTCACGGGCAAGCCTGCACGGGATTGTCAGGCGGGCAGGGCGTCGTAGGTGACGCCGGTGAGCTGCTCGGAGCGCTCCCACAGCGCGTCGGCCGCCTCGTCGCTGCGCGCGTTCTTGCTCATCCGCACCCGCTTCGGGCGGCCCCGCTGCTGGGCGGGCCCGCGCGGCCCGAAGTAGTCGCCGCCGCGGACTCCCGGCGCCGTTGCCGCGTGCAGTTGCGGCAGGGCACCCATCGCGGCGCTCTGACCAACGACACGGGTGACCGCGGGCAGTAAGCCACCGCCGTGGCTGCCCCTCATCTGCGGACCCACCTTCTGCAGGTTGGTCGACGAAAGTCCGGGGTGGGCGGCCGCGCTGATGAGCCCGGTGCCGTGGGCGCGTTTGTCCAGCCCGCGCATGAACAGCAGGTTGGCGAGCTTGGACTGCCCGTACGCCGTCCACTCTTGGTAACGCCGCTCCCCCATCAGGTCGCCGAGGTCCAGCGCGCCGAACCAGTGCATGAAGCTGCTCACCGTCACCGCCCGCGCGGCGGGCGCGCGCAGCAGTGCCGACATCAACAGGCCCGTCAACGCGAATGGCCCCAGGTGGTTCGTGCCGATCTGCATCTCGAAACCGTCGACCGTCTCCCGCCGCGGGATCGCCATGACTCCGGCGTTGTTGACGAGGATGTCGAGCGGTTCGTCCCCGTCCGCCGTGGCGAACTCCCGCACGGAGGCCAGGTCGGCGAGGTCCAGCTGACCGAGCTCCACCGAAGCGTCGGGAACCTCGGCGCGCACCCGTCGTACCGCCTCGTCGCCCTTGCTCTTGTCACGCGCGGTCATCACAACGCTTGCGCCGTGCCGAGCGAGCTCGAGCGCAGTGTGGAACCCGAGCCCGGAGTTGGCACCGGTGACGATGGCCCGTCGACCGGTCTGGTCAGGGATGTCCTTTGCGCTCCAGCCGGTCACCCGGTCGAGCCCACGTGGCCCACGGTCGAGCGGGCTGCCACCGGCGGGACCGGGGCATAGCGGGTGCCGACCGCCGGCCGCGGGTCTGGGTCGCCCGCGTTGGGCCAGAAGGACATGGCGCGCTCGACCTGAGCGGTGATCGTCAGCGACGGGTTGACACCGAGGTTGGCCGACACGGCAGCCCCGTCCACGACGTGCAGGCCGTCGTAGCCGTAGACCCGGTGCCAGGCGTCGACGACGCCATGCTCGGGGTCCGCGCCGATCGTGGCGCCGCCGAGGAAGTGCGCAGTCATCGGCGCACCGACCAGGTCACCGACGCTGCCGCCCGGGTGCCCGCCGATGTGCCGCGCCAGCCGGCGGATCGCGTCGTTGCCGGCCGGTATCCAGCTCGGATTCGGCTCGCCGTGCCCTTGCTGCGTGGTCAGGTGCCACCGCCCGAACAGTCCGCGCCGCCCCGACACGACCAGCGAGTTGTCCAGCGGCTGCATCACCAGCCCGATGATCGTGCGCTCCGACCAGTGCCAGTTCGACAACGATCGGACGAAGATCCACGGGTGCCGCAGAGCGGTTCCGACCCAGCGAACCCAGCGCGGCACCCGACCACCGCCGTCGGTGAGCACCGTCGACAACAGGCCCATCAGGTTGGAGCCCGCGGCATAACGCACCGGCTCGACGTGCGTGTCCGGGTCGGGGTGGAACGACGACGTGATCGCAACCCCGTGCGAGTAGTCGACCCGGCGGTCGACGGCCTGCGCCCCGAGCAGGGCCTCGGAGTTGGTGCGGGTCAGCCGGCCCAGCGCGGGCGAGAGCCGGTCGAGGACGCCGTCGTCGTGCATCCGGTGCAGCAGCCGCTGGGTGCCCAGCGCGCCGGCAGCGAGCACGACCTGGGAAGCAGTGACGGTACGACGGGTGCGGCCCGCTCGCCACGCGCCGGTGCGGACCGTGTCGACCGCCCAGCCGTCGTCGAGCGGCCGCAGTGCGGTGACCGTCGTCAGCGGGTGGACGGTGGCGCCCGCGTGCTCGGCCAGCCACAGGTAGTTCTTGGGAAGTGTGTTCTTCGCGCCGTACCGGCATCCGGTCATGCACGCGCCGCACTCGAGACAACCGGTGCGCGACGGACCTGCCCCGCCGAAATAGGGGTCGGGCACGGTCTCCCCCGCAGGTGCGCCGAAGAACACCCCGACCGGGGTGAGCCGGAACGTGTCCCCGACACCCATCTCGTCGGCGACCGCCTTCATGGCGACGTCGCTCGGCGTCATGGTCGGGTTGGTGACAACGCCGAGCATGCGGGCGGCAGTGGCGTAGTGCGGCGCGAGCTCGCTGCGCCAGTCGGTGATGTCGCGCCACTGCGGGTCCGCGTAGAACGCGTCCGGCGGTTCGTAGAGGGTGTTTGCGTAGTTGAGCGAACCACCGCCGACCCCCGCGCCGGCGAGCACGACGACGTCCTTGAGCCGGACGATGCGCTGGATGCCGTAGCACCCGAGCTTGGGTGCCCACAGGAACCGCCGCACGTCCCACGACGTCTTCGCGAACTCGTCGTCGGCGAACCGGCGGCCGGCTTCCAGGACGCCGACGCGGTAGCCCTTCTCGGTGAGCCGCAGGGCTGTGACCGAGCCGCCGAAGCCGGAGCCGACCACCAGCACGTCGTAGTCGTGCCGGGGCGTCGGGTCTGCCTCGGACGCGTCGGTCACGGGCGGCGCACGGCCTTCATGGCGCGCAGCGCGCCGGTCATGATCCGGGTCCACGCCTCGTCGGAGACGTGCGGCGGCGCGCTGAAGCGGAGGAACCGCTGGGTGGCGATGGTCTGGCTCTCGGTGTACTTGAGGATCCCCTCGGCCCCGTGCCGGCGGCCGAGCCCGCTGTCCTTCATGCCGCCCATCGGCGCCGCGACGCTCCCCCACGCGGCGCCGTAGGCCTCGTTGACGTTGACCGTGCCCGCCCGGATCTGGGCCGCAACCCGGCGGCCGCGGGCCAGGTCGCCCGACCACACCGCGGCGTTGAGCCCGTAGGCGGTGTCGTTGGCCCGCGTGATCGCCTCGTCGTCGTCGCGGAACGTGTAGACCGACACGCACGGCCCGAATGTCTCGTCGGCGCAGACCTCCATCTCGCGGGTCGTGCCGGTCAGCACGGTCGGCTCGTAGAACAGCGGCCCGACGTCAGGCCGGGCCCGGCCCCCGGCCAACACCGTCGCACCCTTGGCCCGCGCGTCCTCGACGTGGCGGCTGACGACGTCGAGCTGGCGCGCCGAGACCATCGAGCCCATGTCAGCCGAGAAGTCGAGCCCGGCTCCGAGCCGAAGCGCGCGGACACGCCGTAGGAACTTCTCCATGAACGGGTCGTAGACCTTCTCCGACACGAACATCCGCTCCATCGAGATGCACAGCTGCCCGGCCGTGCTGAAGCTGGCGCGCACCGCGGCCTCCGCGGCGCGCTCGAGCGGCGCGTCGTCGAGGACAAGGAACGGATTCTTGCCACCGAGCTCGAGCGAACAACCGATCAACCTCTCGCCTGCCTGCCGGGCGATCTCCCGGCCGACCCGGGTCGAGCCGGTGAAGCTCATGTAGTCGGCACCCTCGACCATCGCCGGCCCGAGCACGGGTCCGTCGCCGAGCACGATCTGCCACAGCCCCTCGGGCAGCCCTGCCTCGACCAGCAGCTGGTGGGACCACAGCGCGGTCAGCGACGTCTGCATGTCCGGCTTGAGCACGACGGCGTTGCCGGCCAGGAACGCCGGCATGGCATCGCTGACGGCGAGGGTGAGGGGGTAGTTCCACGGCGAGATGATGGCGACGACACCCTTCGGGTGGTGCAGCTCGTCGACCCGGGTCGCGACCGGGAACAGTCCGGCGCGACGGCGCGGCCGAAGATAATCGTTCGCGCGCAGGCCGTAGTGCCGGGCCACGAGCGCGACGTCGGCGACCTCCTCGAAGGCGTGCTTGCGTGCCTTGCCGGTCTCGAGCTGGATCAGGTCGAGCACCTCGGACTGGCGCGCCAGCACCAGGTCGTGGAAGCGCAACAGCACGCGGGCACGATCGGCCAGCGACCGTTTCGCCCAGTGCTTCTGTGCGCTGCGCGCGACGTCGTACGCCGTGGAGACATCTGCCGTGGTGGACACCGGCAGGTCGGCGAGTGGCTGGCCGGTCCACGGAGCCGATGTCGTGTGCAGCTCGGGAAGCGCACCGGCGGTGACGGACCGGATCAGGCGCGCAGCGAGTGCAGCATCGATCGCGGCCTCCTCTGGCCGTTGCGCGCCGACTGTCGTCACCATGGCTATGCGCT
>JBDUAP010000249.1:0-4440 GCA_040004585.1 Sporichthyaceae bacterium | reverse complement strand
TCTCCACCCCCTCCTTCGCCTCGATGGCCTGGTGCATGCCCTCGTTGTAGCGGCGCCCGGCCAGCATGCGACCGGTGTGCTCGTCGACGATGAGCACCTCGCCGTTCATCACGACGTAGTCCTTGTCGTTCTTGAACAGCTCCTTGGCGCGGATCGCGTTGTTGAGGTAGCCGACGAGCGGGGTGTTCACCGACTCGTAGAGGTTCTCGATGCCGAGGAAGTCCTCGACCCGCTCCACACCGCGTTCGAGCACACCAACCGTGCGCTTCTTCTCGTCCACCTCGTAGTCGACGTCGAGCGCGAGCTTCTGCACGATGCCGGCGAAGTCGGCGTACCACTTGGTGGCCTGGTCCGCCGGCCCGCTGATGATCAGCGGCGTGCGCGCCTCGTCGATGAGGATCGAGTCCACCTCGTCCACGATCGCGAAGCTGTGGCCCCGCTGCACGAGCTCGGCCTGGCTCCAGGCCATGTTGTCGCGCAAATAGTCGAATCCGAACTCGTTGTTGGTGCCATAGGTGATGTCTGCCGCGTACTGCCCGCGACGTTCCACGGCCGACATCGACGCGAGGATGACGCCCACCTCCAGCCCGAGGAATCGGTGCACGCGGCCCATCAGCTCGGACTGGTACTCGGCGAGGTAGTCGTTCACCGTCACGACGTGCACCCCCTCGCCGGTCAGGGCGTTGAGGTACGCCGGCAGCGTGGCCACTAGCGTCTTGCCCTCCCCGGTCTTCATCTCGGCGATGTTGCCGAGGTGCAGGGCGGCGCCGCCCATGATCTGGACGTCGAAGTGGCGCTGGCCGAGCGTGCGCTTGGCCGCCTCGCGGACCGTGGCGAACGCTTCGGGAAGCAGGTCGTCGAGGGTCTCGGCCTTCCCGTCCGCACCGGCGAGCCGGTTGCGGAACTCGTCGGTCATCGCCCGCAGCTCGGCATCGGTCATCGCCGCGAACTCGTCCTCGATGGCGTTCACCTGGGTGGAGATGGCGGTCAGCTTGCGGAGGATCCTGCCCTCGCCGGCGCGAAGGAGCTTGTCGAAAAAGGCGGGCACGCGGTCTCTCCTGGCCATGTCTGGGGGTACGACGTCCATTCATCGTAGGCGCAGCGCTGCGCCATCCCCGCATAACGGCTCGACCGTCGGCAGCGTGCCCGGTTGGATGGCGAGCGTGAACCCCGTCGATCTCAGCGATGGCCAGGTCCGGCTGCGTCAGGCGCGACCGGAAGACGCCGAAGCCATAACCGCGGCATGCCAGGACCCCGAGATCCAGCGATGGATACCAGTGCCTGTCCCGTACCAGCCGAAGCACGCGCAGGAGTGGATCGCCGCCCGAGCGCACGCCTGGGCCGAGGACCAGGAATTGAACTGGATCGTGACGGATACCGACGACCGGCTGCTCGCAACGGTGGCCCTGCACCCGCAGGACGAGACGATGCGGGCGATCGGTTACTGGACCGCGCCGTGGGCCAGGAGTCGGGGGGTCATGACGGCGGCCGCCCGGCTGGTCTGCCGATGGGCCTTCGACGAGCTGCGCCTGGAGCGACTCGAGTGGTGGGCGGCCGTCGGCAACACCGGCTCACGACGGGTCGCCGAACGGCTGGGCTTCACGATCGAGGGAACCTGTCGCCAGCGACTGCCGCACCGCGGCGATCGCCAGGACGCATGGGTCGGCGGCCTCCTGCGTGGTGAGCTCCGATGACGGACCGACCAAGGATCGAACTCGTCGAATTTTGCGTGGACGGCTGGCTGCTCCGCCCACCGCGGGCCGCGGAGGCCACCGATGCCCTGGCGATGGTGACCGACGCTGAGGTGCTGCAGTGGAACCCGGTCCCGTCAGTGGTTGATGCCGGCACCGCCGAGGAGTGGCTGGCCAGCGGGGCGGACTGGAGCGCCGGCGACCACGCCTCGTTCTCTGTCGTGGAAGCCGCAACGGGCCGGTTCGCAGGCAACGTTTCGCTGCACCGGATCGACCGTGGGCAAGCATGCGCGTCGATCGGGTACCGCGTGGCCGCCTGGGCGCGGGGCCGCGGTGCCGCCACAGCCGCCGTCGCCGAGGTAACTGACTGGTCGTTCACCCATCTGGGGCTGGCCCGGGTCGAGCTGTGTCATGCCGTGGCCAATGCGGCCTCTTGCCGGGTGGCCGTCAAGGCCGGCTACCCGGTGGAGGGGACCTTGCGGCAGTCATGGGCGCACAGCGATGGCCAGCGCTACGACGAGCACATCCACGCCCGGCTGGCAACCGACCCGCGGGCTTGACCGGCCCGTTAGCGCAGCTCGGCACCCAGTGCGGCGGCGAGGTCGCCGCGGTCCTCGACTCGCACGTCGCCGAGGGCGAGCCAGGACGCGAGTTCACGCAGCTCGGGAGCCAGCTCGGCTGCGGTCTCCTCCGGCGCCGCGGCCTCGGCCCACGCCGAGCGGACGAGGAGGGCACCGGCGGCCCGGTCTGCCTTGAGGTCGACGCGCGCCACCAGCCGGTCGCCGAGCAAGAAGGGCAGCACGTAGTAGCCGTGCACCCGCTTGGCCGCCGGCACGTAGATCTCGATGCGGTAGCGGAACCCGAACAGCGCCTCCACACGCGCGCGCTCCCACACCAACGGGTCGAACGGCGACAGCAACGCTCGGGCCCGCACGGTCCGCGGGACGCGGGCGTCGCGGTGCAGGTAGGCCGGCCGCCGCCAGCCCTCAACCTGGACGGGAAGCACGGTGCCCTCGTCGAGCAGCCGCCGGATCGCGACCCGTCCGTCGTCGGGTCGCAGCCGGAAGTAGTCGCGCAGGCACTGCTCGGACCCGACACCGTGTGCCCGGGCCGCGATGCGGGTCAGCTCGGTGAACGCCTCCTCGTCGGTGAGGTCAGGCTCGTCGAGAACGGCGGACGGCAGCACGCGTTCCGGCACCGCGTAGCGGCGCTCGAACTGCGTGGTGCGCCCGGCTGACATGACTTGGCCGGACCAGAAAAGGTGCTCGATCGCCTGCTTGACCAGCGACCAGTTCCAGCCCCAGTTCGCTTTGCTTCGCGGCACATCATGGGCCAGTGCGAGCTCCACGTTGGCGGCGGTGATCGGCCCGCGGTCTCGCACCTCGGCGAGCACGGCGGCGATGAGCTGCGGGTGCTCGACGGCGATGCGCCGCATGCTTCCCCACGCCTCGTCCTGCCACCGGCTCATCCGCCACCGCAGCAGGTGGTACGTCGAGGGCGGGACCAGACTTGCCTCGTGGGCCCAGTACTCCACCAGGCGGCGCGGCGCCCGACCTGCTGCGCGGTCGAGCATCGCCACGTCGTACGGACCGAGCCGGCTGAACAGCGGTAGGTAGTGACTGCGGACCAGCACGTTGACGCTGTCCATCTGCAGCAGGCCGATCCGGTCGACCACCCCGGTCAGCTGGCGCATACCGACGACCGAGGGGCGCGGTGCGGCCAGGCCCTGGGCGGCTACCGCGATCCGACGCGCGCGGGCGGCCGAGAGCCGCGGGATCGACGCGGTGCTCACGGCGGCGATGCTGCCATGGCGCACCGACACCTACAGACGGCCTGCCGCTAGGCCGATCCTTGCAGTGGGCTGCAGTACGTTGCCCCGGAGGGATGCCCAGATGATGCGAGTGCGTAGTGCGGCGCTAGCGGTTGCCGTGAGCGTCGCCACCCTGGCCGGTGGGACGGCCGTGGCCGTGCCCGCGGCGGCCGCCACGAAGACGACGACGATTCGCATCGGTACGTCGGTGCAGGGCCGCCCGCTCGTGGTGATCCATCGCTGGGCGCCGGGCGCCACCAAGCGGGTGCTCGTCATCGGCAACATGCACGGCGACGAGCAGGCCGGCATGAAGGTCGTCGAGCGGCTCAAGACCCGCGCGGTTCCGGCCAACGTCAGCCTGTGGCTGATCCCCACCATCAATCCCGACGGCAACCGGGCATACACGCGCACCAATGCGCATCGCGTCGATCTCAACCGCAACTTCCCGCACAGCTGGGTCTACTCCGGCCGCGGCACCTCGAAGTACTCCGGACCCCGCGCTGGCAGTGAGCCAGAGACCCGGGCTCTGATGGCATTCGTGAAGAAGTACCCGCCGCGCACCACGATCGTGTTTCACCAGCCGTTGAACGGCGTGGACTCCTACCGGGCCAAGTCGATGAGCCTGGTGCGTGCCCTTTCCCGCGAGACCGGCTTACCGATCAAGTCCTTCGCGTGCTCCAGCACCTGCCACGGGACGTTCACCGGCTGGCACAACGCCAACACCACGGGTCGCGCGGTCACCGTGGAGTTCGCCAGGTCGCCCACGAACTGGCGTCTGGACAAGGTGACCCGAGCGGTCCTCACCGTCGGCTCCGCGTACTAACTCTCGAGTGGCGAGGGGCTAGGTGATCTCGAGGAGCTTCTCGCGCACGGCGTAGACCACGGCTTCCATCCGCGAGTGCAGCTGGAGCTTCTCCAGGATGTTGCGGATGTGGTTCT
>JBDUAP010000248.1:0-4445 GCA_040004585.1 Sporichthyaceae bacterium | reverse complement strand
CGGAACATACGGGTGATTCGGCAGGCTGACACGGTAGCGGTTCTCATCCGCCCCCCTCATCACTGTCGCGGATCCTTCGTCGTTCGGCTCGGTAAAAGGCTACCGGCGAGGCTGGCCAGCCGCGAGCCAATGCCAAGTGCTCGGCATCGGCTGGACGGCGGCGACCGACGAGCCGACGGTCAAGTCGTACATCGGCCGGCTGATGACCAAGCTCGATGCCCTCGCTGCGTGCACCTGGTCATCCGGTGGCTATGCCGTGGACTTGGACCAGGCGACCGGTTGCCGGGGTGCGTTCAGGTTGGGTGCAGGCAGGCAAGTCCGGGAATGATCAACCTGCACTACGCGCCCGGCCGCGGCCGAACGGCTGGTGGATCCCGACCCGAAGCGGGCCTCTTGCTCACTGTTCAGCGACGCGCCTTCGCTCCAGCGGTCTGCTTGGGACTGCTCGGCATGTCGAGCCGCTTCGCACATCCGGAAGCGGTCGAGCGTTGGGGTCTCGGACTGGGCCTGTTTCTCGCAAGGCGCGCGTGGGGTTGCGCGAGTCGGGCCTCGCGCCTGGGTGGGTCGCGGGCCGCGGCCGGCGCAGGAGCCGCCGAAGTCCCGCTTGCGCTGGGGCTGCTGGCGGCGGTGCTGGTGCTCGCCGACGTGAGCGGGCTCGGCGAGTCGGCATGGGACAGCGCCTCCGGTAGCGGCAGCGGGCCGTCGGCCGCTACGGTCGTCTTCCCCGGCCGAGGAGTTTCGTGACCTTCACCCTGGTGGCGTTTCACGCGCACCCGGACGACGAGGCGCTCCTGACTGCGGGCACGCTCGCCCGTGCGGCAGCCGAGGGGCATCGGACTGTTCTCGTCGTCGCGACCGCGGGTGAGGCCGGACTCACCCGAAGCGGGGTTACCCCGGACGAACTTGCTCGCGTGCGGGCGGCCGAACTGCAGCGGTCCGCGGCTGCGCTCGGTTGTGCCAGGGTGGAGCAGCTCGGCTACGCCGACTCCGGGATGTCGGCCGAGGCAGGTGGCGACGACGCGTTCGTGCGGGTTGACGTGGAGCGGGCCGCGGCACGGTTGGCGGCTCTTCTGCTCGAGGAGAACGCGGACGTACTGACCGTGTACGACCCGGTGGGCGGCTATGGGCATCCCGACCACGTTCAGGTCGCTCGGGTCGGTGTCCGTGCGGCTGCGATCGCGGGCACGCCGGTCGTGCTGGAGGCGACGGTCGACCGGGCCTCCCTGCAGCGGGTCCTGCGCCTGCTGCAGAGGCTCCCCGGTGTTCCTGGTGACTTCGCGGCGTGTCGGTTCAACAGCGCATTCACGGCGCGGCCACAGCTGACGCACGCCGTCGACGTGCGTCCCTACGCCGCCGCGAAGCGCGCCGCCATGGCCGCGCACGCGAGTCAGGCGCACGGTGAAAGCACGATCCGGACGCTGGCCGTTCTGCTTCGACTGCCGCGACCGCTGTTCCGGCTGGCGCTGGGGCGTGAGTGGTACGTCGAGCGCGGCCGCACGCCGGCCCTTCCGCTGCTCGACGACGTCTTCGCCTCGGTGCGGGCGTGACTGTGGTACGTCGTGGCGCGCCAGCACTGCTGTTTCTGGTGGTGATCGGCCTGCTGTTCGCTTTCGGTCTGCCGAAGCTGACCGGCGCCAACTGGCGCTCGGTCGAAGACAACCTCGAACTGCTGACGGTGCTCCAGCTGGTCCTGCTCGTCTGCTTCTGGCTGCTCGGGCTGTACTCCCACACGTTCGTCGCCACCGCCGCGATGCCGTCGCTGTCACACCGGAGGGCGCTAGCGCTGAACCTGAGCGGCAGCGCCGTCTCGAACCTGCTCCCGCTCGGCGGCGCGCTCGGCATGGGCCTTACCTACGCCATGGTCCGTTCCTGGGGCCACGCGCGGAGCGCCTTCGCCTCGTACACGGCCCTCACGACGTTCTGGAACGTCGCAACCAAGCTCGCCCTGCCGGTCATCGCAGTCGGGGGGCTCGCCGTCACCGGTGACCTGCCAACCGGTTATGTCACGGCTGCCGCCGTCGGCGCGACGGGTATCCTGGTGGCGGTCCTCCTACTCGGCGCGGCGGCCTTGCTGAGCGAGCGGGCAGCGCGCGTCGCGGGCGACGCAGCGCAGCGTGTGGTCGACGCCGGACTGCGACTGCGTGGTTCGTCCCGGCAGGTCGCCTGCACTGCGTCACTGCTGGCACTCTGCGCCGACCTGCGCGTCTTGCTACGCCGAGGCTGGCGTCGCATGGTCGCCGGGATGACGGCCTACTCACTTCTCCAGGTCACGTTGTTGTGGCTGGTGCTGCAGATGTTCGGCAGCAACCTGGGCGTCAGCGCCGTCTTCGCGGGCTTTGCCTTCGGGCGCCTGCTGAGCTTGCTGGTCCTGACTCCCGGCGGGGTCGGTGTCGCCGACCTGGGCAGTGCAGCGCTGCTCGTCGCGTTGGGCGGCGAGCCCGGTGCGGTGGCTGCGGCGACGCTTCTCTACACCGCGATCACGTTCGTCCTCGAGATCCCGGTCGGTGGGGTCTGCGGGCTGGTCTGGTGGCGAGGACCGGACCGTCCGCGGTCAGCCACATGAGGGTCGTCCACGTCAGCGACGTCTACCTGCCTCGGCTCGGCGGGATCGAATTGCATGTACGGGACCTCGTCGAGCGGCAGAGGGCCGCCGGTCACGACGTCGCCGTCCTCACCGCGGCGCGGACTCGGTCGCCGACTGACCCCGACTCGGTCGTCGTGCGCCTGCCGAGCCGCGCGAAGCCTCCGGTGTTGAGCGTCCGGGCGCCGCTGGCCGCTGCGCGACTTGTGCGCGAGGCGGATCCGGACGTCGTCCACGTGCATGTGGGGGTCGGCTCCCCAGTGGGCTTCTGGGCCGCCCGTACCGCTGCGCGTGCCGGGATCCCTGTCGTGGTGACCGTACATTCGCTGTGGAGCTACGCGAAACCGATCATGCAGGCGGCGAATCGACTCGGTCGCTTCTCGGCGTTGCCGATCCAGTGGACTGCCGTCAGTCGCGTCGCGGCCGAGCACGTGCAGCGGGTGCTGCCCAGCGGCACCGAGGTCGGAGTCCTCTTGAACGGGATCGACCCGGAGTTTTGGCAGATCTCGCGCGCTCGGGACAGTAACGAGATCGTCCTCGTTGCCGCGATGCGGATGGCCATCCGCAAGCGCCCGATGCCCCTGCTGCGCATACTCGACGCGGCGCGCCGACAGGTACCGGCCGAGGTGCGTATGCGCGCCGTGCTGGTCGGCGACGGCCCCCGGCTACCCGCGATGCGGCGGTTCGTGGACAGTCGCGGCATGCAGGAGTGGGTCGAGCTGCCCGGTCGCCTGCCGAGGGAGCGGATCCGCGACCTCTACCGCCAGGCCGACGCCTTCCTCGCACCAGCCGAGCTCGAGTCGTTCGGCATCGCCGCGCTCGAAGCCCGCTGCGCCGGCATCCCGGTCGTGGCGCGCGCCGGATCTGGCGTGGCCGAGTTCGTGAAGTCCGGCCGGGAAGGCCTGCTGGTCGAGGATGACGAGGCCATGCGGGAGGCCGTGGTGAGCCTGTGCTGCGACCCCGGCCTACGGACGCACGTGTCCAGCAACGGCGTCGACGTGCCGTTCCGGGTGACGTGGCCCGGGGTGCTCGCGGCGACGGAACAGGCCTACCACGAGGCCGCGGGTGCTGCTGGGCGGACGGGTACGCGGCTGGCCGCCAACCAAGGATGAGGTTGCTCCCGAAGCCGCCGGCCGTCGACGGCTTCGTGCGCCGGCCGCACCTGCTCGGAGAGGTCCTCGTGGTGCTGTGCCTGCTCCGCGTCTACGACGTCGTCCGCGCCGCGGCAGACACCCGAGCCGCGACCGCCATCAGGTACGGCGAAGGGCTGCTGCGCCTGGAGGCGGTCGGCCGGCTCGACGTCGAGCGGCGCGCGAACCATTGGCTCGTCGCGCACCCGGCCGTGTCCCTGCCGACCAGCTACGTCTACGAATACGCCCACATCACAGTGACGCTGGCCGTGCTGACGTGGGTGTGGTGGCGCCGCGCAGATCTCTACCGCTCGGCGCGCAACGCACTCGTGCTGACCAACGTGGTGGGACTCGCGGTGTTCTACCTGTTCCCGGTCGCACCACCGCGGCTTCTTCCCGGAGGGGGATTCGTCGACGTGTTGGCGGACGCCGGCTTCGGCACGACACACGGGGGACCGGTGGCCGCGGACCAGTACGGCGCCATGCCGTCGCTGCACCTGGCATGGGCTGTTTGGTCCGCCGTCCTGGTCGGCTGGCTGCTGGGCACGACCATGCAGCGCCGCCTGCTACTGCTCTACCCGCTGCTCGTCACCGCCGTCGTCGTGGTGACCGCCAACCACTACCTACTCGACGCCGTCGTGGGCACTGCCTTGGCACTCGGATCGCTGCACCTGGCTGGCAAATTCACGAGCGGGCGTTCGATCTCCAGGGCTGCGGAACGAGTAGTCGCGAGA
>JBDUAP010000021.1:0-15168 GCA_040004585.1 Sporichthyaceae bacterium | reverse complement strand
CGGTCGACGCGGTCGGGCTATCCCGCTAGCTAGAGGGCGCGGGCGCGTGCACTGCCGCTGCTGATCCAGAGTTGCGAGGTGGTGACCGCCTCGAACGCCGACGCGGGGATCGACTTCAGCTGGTCGAGCAGGCCGGTCGGCCACCGGGTGTCCTGGGCACCCTGGAAGAACCACGGTGACCCGTTGTCGGCAAGGACCAGGCCGTGCTTCTTCATCGCCTGCAGCACCACGCGTGTGTCCGCGCGGTAGCTGCTGATCGGGAAGCTTGCCTTGAGCCGGAACCGCGCCCCCATCGGTGGATAGTTCGGGTCGGTGACCGAGCCCGCCTGGTGGCGCGCCGGCCAGAGGAAGCTGCGGTCGGTGACGTTCGTCGTGAACCGGATCGCGTGGTCGACGTTGCCCGCCCGCACCTCGTCGTAGCGGAGCAGCCCGGGCAGGATCGGCAGCCCGGCCGCATCCGCCGAGGTCCAGCCGCGCGGGCGCAGCGCATTGCTGCCGAGGTCCCAGGTGGCGCCGGAGCCGGCGCACCAGCGGCTCCCGGACTTGCGGGTCGCGAACGTCTCGTAGAGCCGGCAGGTCGCGGCGTCGACCATGATTACGTGCCGGTCGCCGGTGGAGCCGGCTCCGCCCTCGATCTTGCTGTCCGACCCGAGCGGGTAGCGGACCCGGTCGCTCTCAGCGGCATAGGTGAAGGTGACGGGCACCTTGGCGTGCGTGCCAGGCACGACCGTGATCGGGATGCCGTAGGGCACCCCGCCCGAGGGGCCGAAATCGGGGTGCAGCCGCCTGGTCGGGGACATGTGCGATTTCCAGGCTGCGCTGCGCGGGTGGACCTTGAGCCGGCTGATGTCGGCGTGCCAGTAGTTGGTGGCCGGGAACATCGCGCACCGGGTGCCCGGGACGGCGCGCACGGCGCTGTCGGCCGGGGTGCCGATCAGCACGGCGGGCACGGCCGCGACCAGCGCGACGGCGGCGATGCGTCGTCTCATGCTGATGTGATCGGCTCATGCGTACGCCGGGCGCAGCGCCGCTCGGGTGACACGCGGACATGACGGGGCCGGGTCGGTGAGAATGCAGGCATGGACACGTTCGAGTGGACCACACACCCGGAGGCGGAGGCTCTCGTCGACGGCCTCGTCACCGAGGCGATCGAGGCCAGCCGCCAGGTGCGCATCCTGGCCGATCGGCTGGCCACCGAGACGTCCACCCGGCTGGTGGACTGGCTCGACCACGTCGCCGCACCGACCTCGCCGGAGGCGCTGACGGCAGCCGGCTTCGCCGAACAGGTCGATGGCGTATGGCGGCACCCGAGCGCCCAGCTGCCTGCGGTCGTACCGCTGTCCGGCTCCGGCTTAGCCCTGCGGGTCGACGACGCAGCCGCCTTCGCCGCCGCTCACGGCGGTGCGGGCGTCGACGGGGCGCCACTGTCGGGGCTGCGCCGCGCGGTGGTGTCCGGGCCGGATGCGCCGGTGTGGGTCGCCGGCGTCGAACGGAGGTCGTGGACCAGCGGCGTGACGCCCGAGGAGACCTCCGATGACCGGGTCGCCGCCGGCGTGCGCGCCCGCGCGCTGTGGGCAGAACGACCGCGCGGGTTCGACGTGGACAGCGGCCTGGGAGAGGCCGCGTCGCGCGCCGCCCGGCTGGTCGAGCTGGTCGGGGTCGACCTTGCCGCGTCGCACGCCATGGAGGTCGAGCGGGCCTTCTGGCAGCGGCGCAATTCGGCCGCCGTCGTGCAGCATGCGCGCCAGGATCGGCTCGGCCTGGGCTGGGGCAACAACGACCACCACACGTTCCGCAGCTCGCGCAGCGCATTCCGGTCACTGCTGGATGTGTTGCAGGCATTGGGATTCTCGCTGCGTGAGCGCTTCCACGCCGGAGCCGAGGCGGGGTGGGGAGCGCAGGTGCTCGAGCAGCCCGGCGCCGGGCTGGTCGTCTTCGCCGACGTCGACCTGGAGCCGGCCGAGTTCGACGTCGACTTCGCACAAGCTGACCTGACCGAGACCCAACGGCTGGGCACCGTCGGCCTGTGGTGCGCGCTGCACGGCGAGTCGATGCTGGCGGCCGGCATGCACCACCTCGAGGGGCAGTTCGACTTCGACCGGCTGCGGGAGGACCTTGCCGGGCGCGGTATCGCGCACATGGCGCCGTTCTCGGACTTCCCGCATCTGCGCCAGGCATTCACGATCGCGGAACGCTGGCCGGTGGCCCGGGAACGCCTCGATGTGCTGGTCGCCGCCGGACTCCTCGAGCCTGGTCAGGCCGAGGAGTTCGCCGTGCGGGGAGCGGCTGGCTCACATCTGGAGAACCTGGCCCGCCGCGGCGGGTTCAAGGGCTTCAACCAGCGCAACGTGTCCACGACCATGCGCGCCACCGACCCCCGCGTCCTCCGCTGACTAAAGGGCCTTCCCGGAATTAGAGGCGGAAGGTGGGGTCGGCGGCGAGGTCGGTGAGCATGCCGAGGTTGTCCATCTGCGCCTTCTGCAGGGTCCCGGCGTAGTCCCAGTTCATCGACTGCCACCGGGTGAACTGGTCCAGCACCCAGATGCCGGACTGGCGGGACCCGTTGCCGGAGAGCCCGTTGCCGCCGAACGGCAGATGCGCTTCCGCGCCGGAGGTCGAGTTGTTGATGCTGATCATCCCGGCTGAGCACCGTTCGCGGAACCGGAACGCGGTCGTCGCGTCCTTCGTGTAGATCGCAGCGGACAGGCCGTAGCCGTGCCCGTTCGCCAGATCGATCGCCTCGTCGAAGGTGTCCCACGACCCGACGCCAACCAGCGGCCCGAACGTCTCCTGGGCATAGAGCGCATCGTCGCGGCGGATGCCGGCGACAACCGTCGGATGGACGTACAGGCCTCGGTCCGGGTCACCGACGAACCCGTCGCGCGGGTTGGCCGCCGTGATCCGCCCGGTGCCGGTGGAGCCGTGCACACTGTGGTGGGGCTGAATCATGTCCAGCCACTTGGCGAAGTTCGACAGGTAGCCCTCGTTGATGAGCGGGCCGTAGAGCACGTCGCGGGTGGGGTCGCCGACGGGGGCAGCCGCGACGGCCGCCGCTAGCTTGCGCACGAACTCGTCGTACACGCTGGTGTGCACGAACGCGGTGCCGAGCGACGTGCAGCGCTGCCCCGCGGACCCGAACCCGCTGAACAGCGCGCCCTCCACGGCCAGGTCGACATCGGCATCGGCGGTCACCACCAATGGGTTCTTGCCGCCTAGCTCGAGGCAGGCGGACTGCAGGTGCCGTCCCGCTAGTTCGCCGATGCGCCGCCCGACCCCGGTGGATCCGGTGAACCCGATCTTGTCGACCAGGCCGTCGTCGAGGGCGGCCGAGATGCCGTCGAAGGCGGCCGGCCCGTCGGCGTGCACGACCTGCAGGACGTCGCGCGGGACACCACCGTGCCAGAACAGCTGCGCGAGTGCATCTGCGACGGCAGGTGCCGACTCCGACGGCTTCCACACCACGGCGTTGCCGCACAGCAGCGCCGGCACGATGTACCAGGACGGGACGGCGGCTGGGAAGTTCGCGGCGGTGATGACGGCGGCGACGCCGACCGGCACGCGGAAGGTGAACAGCTGCTTGTCGGGCATCTCGCTCGGGACCGTCTGACCGTAGAGCCGCCGGCCTTCGCCGAGGAAGAAGTCGCAGGTGTCGACGATTTCCTGGACCTCGCCGAGGGCCTCGGCATAGGGCTTGCCGATCTCGCGGGTGACCAGTGCCGCGAGTGACTCCTTGTTCGCCTCGACCAGCCGTCCCACCTGGGCGATGACGCGGCCGCGCAGCGGCGCCGGGACCGCGGCCCAGGCCGGCTGGCCGCCGCGCGCCGCCGCGCAGGCAGCCGTGAAGGCGGCGACATCGGCCCCCTCGACCTCGATCACGAGGTCGGACAGGTCCGCCGGGTTGCGAGAACTGATGGTCGGCATGGGTCTCACCGTAGTAGGGCCGGCGTGGTTGAAGTCCCGTTCGCCGGGAACCTTGATCAACATGCGGAAGACCCTGCGGAACAACGGCTTGCTGATCGCCAACCTCGCCCTGTTCGCGATCTTCCTGATCGGGATGAGCCTCGCCGGCGGGCGGGACTACAACGCCGACCAGCTGGCGCACCACGAGGCCGCGATCTCCTTCTGGCGCTACCTGTCGACCGGCGCGTTCGTCGAGGCGGTCTTCGAGAACTGGGAGAGCGAGTTCCTGCAGATGGGCAGCTACGTCGTGCTCACGGCGTACCTCTTCCAGCGTGGGTCCTCGGAGTCCAAGCCGATCGACGAAGCCGCTCCGCAGGACGCCGACCCGCGCGACGCCGACCTACGCAAGTCGGTGCCATGGCCGGTGCGCAAGGGCGGCCTCGTTCTCAATCTCTACGAGAACTCGCTGGCCGTGTTCTTCTTCGTGCTGTTCTTCCTGTCGATCTGGCTGCACGCCATAGGCGGCGCAAAGGCGTACAGCGAGGAGCAGGTCGCCCACGGAGAGAGCGCTGTTTCGACCTGGCAGTACGTGATGACCAGCCGGTTCTGGTTCGAGTCGTTGCAGAACTGGCAGAGCGAGTTTCTGGCCGTCGCGTGCATCGTCGCCGGCTCGGTCTACCTGCGTCAGCGGGGGTCGCCGGAGTCCAAGCCGGTCGCGGAGCCGCACATGTCCACCGGGTCCTGACGGTTACCAGCACGGTTCGCTGCGCACCAGTTCTTCGACTAGGTCGGGTGCCATCGGCCGGCCCATCAGGTAGCCCTGGGCCCGGTCGCAACCCATCGCGCGGAGCCGGTCGAGCTGCACCGTGGTCTCGACCCCCTCGCCAATCACGAGCAGCTCATGAGCGTGCGCGAGGTCGATGACCGCCCCGACCACCGCGTCGTCGCGCAGGCTCTGGCCCAGCCGGCTCACGAAGGACCGGTCGATCTTCAGGAATTGCAGGTGGAACCGCTGCAGGTAGGCGAGGGCGGAGTAGCCGGTGCCGAAGTCGTCCAGGCCCACGGCCATGCCGAGTTCCCCGATGCGACACAGCGAATCGCGCACCGCCGGGTTCGTTGTCAGCAGGCTGCGCTCGGTGAGCTCGATGCGGATCGAGGCACCGGCCACGCCGTACCACGAGAGCGCGCGCCGGAGCCGGTCGACGAACGACGGGTCCTCGAGCGAGCGGGCCGACACGTTGACGGTTATCCGCCGAACGGAAAGGCCTTCGGCGTTGGACCATCGGGCGAACTGTCCCACCGCGAGCTCGAACATCCGGGCGTCGACCTCGACGATGAGCCCGGTCTCCTCGGCGACGTCGATGAAGTGCTCCGGTACGACGATGCCGCGGTCCGGGTCCTTGATCCGGGCCAGGACCTCCATCGCGACGATCCGCCCGTCCGCCAGGTCGATGATCGGCTGATAGAGCGGGACCAGCAGGTCCTCGGTCACCGCGCGCCGCAACAGGCTTTCCGACTCCAGGCGCGCCACTGCCTTGGCCCGCAGGGCGTCGTCGAAGAGCGCGTACTGGTCCCGGCCCGCGTCTTTCGCCCGGTAGAGGGCCAGGTCGGCCTCCCGGTAGAGGTCACTCGGCGTACGGTCGGCGGACTCCGCGACGGAGATGCCGATGCTCACGGTCGCGACGATGGAGTCGGTGCCGGGGGACAGGACGTAGGGCTGGCGCAGGACCTTGAGCAGGCGTACGGCGACGGCGTGCGCCTCGCTCGGGCTGCGCAACCCCTCGGCGAGCACGACGAACTCGTCACCGCCGAGCCGGGCCACCGTCGCATCGGCGCGGGTGACGGCCTCGATCCGGCTCGCCACCTCCACGAGCAGCGCGTCGCCCACCTGGTGGCCCAGCGAGTCGTTGACCAGCTTGAACCGGTCCACGTCGAGCATCAGCAGGGCCGCGCAGCTGGACTCGCGGTGCAACCGCGCCAGAGCCTGGTCGAGCCGGTCGTTGAGCAGGGTTCGGTTGGCCAGGCCGGTGAGCGTGTCCGTCAAGGCGAGCCGTTCGAGCTCGGCCTGCTCCTTGCGCCGCTCGGTGACGTCCAGCGCGTGCGAGATCAGGTAGAGGGGCTCGCCCTGAGCATCCTGCGCAACAGCACTGGTGAGCCACGCGAAGACGGTGCGACCGTCGCGGTGTCGGAACCGCTTCTCGAAGGCGACCGAGCGCGTCTCACCGTCGAGGATCCGTTGGAACAGCTCGGTGTCACGTTCGACGTCGTCGACATGAGTCAGGGACGCCAAGGAGAGCAGGGGTATCTCGTGCGCCTCGTAGCCGAGCATCCGGCAGAAGGCGTCGTTCGCACGCAGGTAGTGACCCCGGGTCTCCCCGACCAGCCCGATCATCGACATGCCGATCGGCGCGTTGTCGAATGCGACCCGGAAGTGCTGCTCGCTCGCGGCGAGCGCCTCGGCGAACTGCTCCCGGCCGGTGATGTCCTGGGCCGTGCCCCACAGGTGCTCCACCTGGCCGGCCGAGTCCAGAGCCACGTCGCACTGGTTCCAGTGCAGTCGGTAACCGCCGTCCGCGTGCATGATCCGCACGACCATCTGTTGCGGCAGCCGGGTCCGCGTCACGTCCTCGCCCATCTGCACGAGCCGGGTGTAGTCGTCGGGGTGGATGAGTGCCCGGTGTGTATCCCTCGTGGGATGGAAGGTGTCCGGGCGAAGGCCTAGCAGCTGGTACATCTCCGGCGACCAGGTGATCTCGTCGGTGCGCAGGTTCACCCGCCAGGTGCCCAGGCCGACCAGCCGCTGGGAGGCGCTGAGCCTGCGCTCGCTTTCGCGCAGCGCCTCGGTCACGGCGCGCTGCTCGGTGATGTCGGCGAACGAACTCACGACCCCGGTCATCACACCCTCGGCGTCGCGCATGGGCACGACGTTGACCCGCAACCAGCGCAGGCCGTTGTCCGGGGTGTGCACACCCATCACCTGGTCACGCTGTGGTTCACCCGTGGCCAGCGCCACGAGTTGCGGATGGCTCTCCGGGGCGAAGTCGCTGCCGTCCTCGCGAACGATCCGCCAGGTTGATTCCGCGCTGCCACGTCCATGCATGCGGTCCAGCTGGATGCCGAGGATGCGCTGCGCACTCTCGTTGGCGAACACGACAGCGCCGGACAGGTCGTGCGTGAGCAGCCCCTCGGTCATCGCGTCCAGCGCGGCCTCCGACTGGGACCGCAGCCGTTCACTGTCCTGTCGGGTCAGTGCCAGCACGAGCCGGTGCGCGGCCACCTTGGCGAGCATGCTCAGCAACTCGGTGTCGTTCTCGTCGAAGGCTCCCGGCCGCTGCGAGACCGCAGCGACCAGGCCGATGGCGGCGTCTTCGTGGATCAGCGGCACCATGACCGAGGACCTGGTGTCTGTACGCCGGTTGATGTCGGGGTCGGTTCGGGGGTCGTCCCACCCGTCGTGGCACAGCTGCGCCTGCCGCGTGGTGACCGCCAGGCCGCCGAGCGTGCCCGCGACCGGGATGACCGTGCCGAGCGGAGGGGTGCTGGCTCCCACAGTGGCGCGGGCGACGAGGACGTCGCCCGCGAGCTGGGCGGCCAGCGCCCCGTCGGCACCGAGCAGGGCCTGGGCGGTCTCCGCCAGCAAGCTGAAGATCGTCTCGGGGTCGGTCGGGGAGCAGGCCAGCAGCCGCTGGGCGTCGATCACCCGCCTGAGATCCGCGGCCGAGGGCGTCGCTGCAGCGCCGGCCGCGGGAGCCGCGTCGGGTTGCTCGGATGTCGCCTGCGCGGCGGTCACTGACACACCATCCCATCGGCGAGCCCGTCACGTGACCTGAGAAGCCGAACTGGTACTGGCCAGTTCTGGCAGGTCTTTCCCTGGATGGAGCGTTTCCGCGCCATGGGCAGGCCAGGTAACCTTTACCTGCGGTCGCTGCCGGTCCGGCGCAGGCCGCGGGGAGGCGTCGCCTAGTCCGGTCTATGGCGCCGCACTGCTAATGCGGTTTGGGTCTCAAGCCCATCGGGAGTTCAAATCTCCCCGCCTCCGCCATCAGGGTGCTGGCAGTGACATGGCTTTCACAGGTTCAGCACAGCGCCCTGCCAGGTTGCTCGGGTTCACTCGGTTTCGGCGCCGCGGTCGCGTCTACAGGAGCAGCGACGAGGGGTCACGATGACGCAGCCATGGCAGTTCGAGCCCGGCAACGACGTGCTGGCGGCGGACGAGAAGGACACTCGCACGCGCCGGATCGGTTGGGGTCTGGGTCTGCTGGCCGGCGGAGCACTGGTGGGCGCAGTCGTCAGTGGCACCGTCAGCGCCCAGGCCACGAACGGCACCCCGACTCCTAGCAGCTCGACGAGTGCGCACACGGACAGCGACAAGGCCGGCGATCACGGTGGTCCGGCCGAGGAGCAGCTGACCGGCACCACGGCCGCGAAGGTGCGGGCAGCCGCCCTGGCCAAGGTGCCCGGAGCGACGGTGGACCGGCTCGAGAAGGACGCCAACGGCGCGGTCTACGAGGCGCACCTCACGAAGGCCGATGGCAGCCACGTCACCGTCAAGCTGGACGAGGGCTACCAGGTGACTGCCGTCGAGGCTGGCGGTCCGGGTGGGCGCGGGCAGGGTGACAACGGTGGCGGTGCCGGCCGTCAGGACGAGGTGGCTCTCACCGGCGCCACGGCAGCGAAGGTCAAGGCTGCCGCTCTCGCCAAGCTCCCGGGGGCCACGATCGAACGTCTCGAGAAGGACGGCGACGGAGCCGTCTACGAGGCCCACGTGACCAAGGCTGACGGCAGCCACGCGACCGTCAAGCTCGACGCCAACTTCAGGGTCACGGGCGTCGAGGTACGCCGATAACTGTTACGCCGGCGCGACGGTCGACTGCCGGACCACCAGCTTCAGCGGCAGCAGCACCGAGCGAGGGTGCCGGTCCGGATCCTGCAGGCCATCGAGCAGTAGCCGGGCCGCCTCGGCGCCGACGTCGTAGTGCGGCACCCGCACGCTGGTCAACGGTGGCTGCAGCTTGTCGAGGTAGGGCATGTCGTTGAAGCCCACCACACTGAGATCGTCCGGGCAGGAGATGCCGCGCTCGCGGAACACGTCGTAGCAGCCGAGTGCCAGCAGGTCGTTGCCGGCTATGACCGCGGTGAACTTTGTGCCGCCGTCCAGCAGCCCGCGCAGCGCATGGGCTCCTTCGGCCTCGGTCCAGGACTCGCAGTCGGCGACCAGGCCGATATCGTCGTCGAGCCCGTGGTCGCGCAGCGACTGCAGGAACGCGCGCCGTCGCACCGTTCCGGTGGACGTGTCCTGCGGGCCGGCAAGATGCGCGATGCGGCGGTGGCCGAGGTCCGTCAAGTGGGTGACGGCAGTCGCGATGCCGGACGCGTCATCGGCGGTGACCGACGCGATGTCCGACGACGACGTACGCCGGTTTATGAGCACCATCCGGACACCCTCGGCCTGCAAACGCTCAAGCAGCGGGTCCTTGAGTCGCGCGGTCGCGATGATCAGACCCTCGACCTGGCGGGACCGCAGCGAGTCGATCTGCGACTCCTCACGGTCGCGGTCGTTGTCGGTGTTGACCAGCCACGCATTGAAACCGGCCGGGCCGAGCACGTCTTCGATGCCGCGCACCATCGGGGGAAACAGCGGGTTGGTCAAGTCGGGGATGACCAGTCCGACGGTCGCCGATCGCGATGTCTTCAGGCTGCGCGCAATGGGGTTCGGCCGGTAGCCCAGCGACTCTGCGACCCGAACGACCCGGCTCGCTGTGTCGCTGTTGACCAACGAACGGGTGGTCGGGTTCAAAGCCCGGGACGCCGTCGCGGGGTGCACACCGGCCTCGCGCGCGACGTCGCGCAGGGTGGGTGGTCGCACGGGAGGCAGCGTAGTGGCGGGAGTCAGGCGGCAGGCGCGGCGACGAGGCCGCCCTCCGGCGAGGTCGCGGCCTCGAGCGAGTCAGTGGTGTGCGCCCGGCGCAGGGCCACGACCGATTCCAGCGACGCGGCGTCGGTTATGCCATCGGGCACCAGCCCGTGCTCCGGGTCGGCCAGCCACTCGACGTACCTGGCGGCGAGGTGCGGAGTCAGCCCGGACGCCTCTGCCTCCTCCACTGCGAGAGCGCGTGCCTCACCCGACAGCACGCCCGCAGAGGCGTCACGCAAGGCGTCGGCGAGCCGGCGTACGGCGGGCGTCGGCTCACCCTGGACGGCGAGCACCGTGCCCAGGTACGGCGCGGCGACCGAGGTCACGTCGACCAGTCGCACCAGTCCGGCGTCGTCGGCGCGCAAGTCGTTGCCGGCGTTCAGCATGGTCGCCGCGCACCGGCCGTCCAGCAGTGCCTGCAGCCGCTTGGGCGTGGAGCCGAGCTCGACCAGCTCGACGTCGTCGCGGCCCACGCCGGCCCGGGCCAGGATCTCGAGCAAGGCAAAGGCGAACCCTGACGCCGCAACGTCGACGCCGACGGAGGCGCCGCGGAGCTGGTCGACCGCCGTCACACCGGGCCGGGCGTACAGCGCCAGACCAAGCCCCCGGTCGATGGCCGACACGATCCGCACGTCACGGGTGCCCCCGAGCGGGTTGCCGGGCAGGAATCGGTAGGCCACCACGTTGTCTGGGCTGGTCAGCGCCGCATCCAGGCTGCCGTCGGCCAGCGCTGCGAACTGCGCGGGCGACGAGGGCACCAACTCCTCGCGCACCTCCAGGCCGCGGCCGCCGAGCACGCCGGACCGGCGGGCCACCCGCAGCAGCACGGAGGGGGAGAAGCTGCCGACGATCAACGGGGTGGGAGGCGCCATGCCGGCAGCCTAGCGACCACAATCGATTGCGTCACCGTGTGGTAACTCAGGCGTACCCCTTGACAGCCCTTCCACGGGCTCTCCATGATGCCTGGGACGCAATCGATTGCGACGCAGGGCCACCGGTGCCACCCCAGGAGGGCGCATGACCGAACAGTCGACCCACCCCGTTCCGCTCCGAGGCTTCCACGGCCTCGCCGGGGGGCCCCGCCGACGCCGACCGGCGCTGAGCGCGGCGGCCCTGGTCGCCGTGAGTGCCATGGTGCTCGCCGCCTGCGGCAGCCCCGACAAGGAAGGCAGCGGCTCCGGGTCCAGCGCCGACAGCAAGAAGCCGCTCACGATCGGCATCTCGTTGCCGCTGACCGGTGATTTTTCTCAGCCGGGTGGGGAGGCCAAGCGCGGCTACGAGGTATGGGCCAGCTTGGTCAACGCCAAGGGCGGCGTCCTCGGCCGCCAGGTGAAGCTCAAGATCGTCGACGACGCGAGCAACCAGGACACCGTAGTGTCCGACTACACCAAGCTGATCACCCAGGACAAGGTGGAACTGGTGCTCGGCACGTTCTCGTCGCTGCTCAACTTCCCGGCGTCCGCGGTGGCCGAGAAGAACGGCTACGTCTTCGTCGAGCCGGCCGGAGGCGCGCCGAAGATGTTCGACCGCGACTTCAAGTACCTGTTCTTCGCCCAGCCGGCCACCGCGCCGCACCAGGCGGACGTGTTCGTCGACTACATCAAGTCGCTTCCCGAGGGCGACCGGCCGAAGACCGCGGCCTACCCGACCCAGGACGACCCGTTCACCCGCCCTGTCATCGAGTCGATGCAGCAGCAGCTCGAGGCGCTCGGAGTGAAGACGGTCTTCTCCAAGGTCTATCCGGCTGACACGACCAACTTCCAGACCATCGCCAACACACTGAAGAACAAGAAGCCCGACCTGATCGCCCAGGGTGCGGTGTTCGAGGACGGCGTCGGCCTGGTCCGGTCGCTCAAGCAGCTCGGCTATTCGCCCAAGGCGCTGTTCCAGACCTCGGCACCGAGCAACGCCGGCCAGTACGCCGATGGCATCGGCGCCGCCAACACCGAGGGCGTGTTCTACACGGTCAGCTGGAACGAGCAGGCCAAGACGCCGCTGAACCCGGAGTTCGTCGCTGCCTACGGCAAGGCGTACAAGGATGCGCTGCCCGCAGAGGACGCCGCCGACGCATTCGCCGCGGCGCAGGTGCTGCAGGCGGCGGCCGAGAAGGTCGGCAGTCTGGACCAGGACAAGATCAGGGATTACCTTCACGGCAACGAGGTGGAGACGATCCTCGGGCCGCTGTCCTGGAACGACAAGGGTGAGCCCCAGGGTGACTTCATCCTGGCCCAGTGGCAGTCGGGCAAGGTCCAGGTCGTCGGTCCGGCGGACGCCGCGACCAGCGAGACGATCGTGTACCCCAAGCCGGACTGGAAGTGACCCTGGTGGGGGTGCATCGTCCGAGTTACGGTGCACCCCCACCAGCCCCATGACCTACGAGACCGCGGCCGAGGAGCTCCCACCGTGACCGAGCTCGTGCAGGCGATCATCCTCGGCCTGCTCATCGGCGGGGTCTATGCGCTGATGGCGTCCGGGCTGACCCTGGTCTTCGGCGTCATGAACATCATCAACGTCGCGCAGGGCGCCTTCCTCATCATGGTGGCAATGATCACCTGGTGGCTGTGGAAGCACACCGGCATCGACCCGATTCTCGCCTCGGTGATCACTACGCCGTTGATGTTCGGCTTCGGCTGGGTGCTCTACCGCACCGTGATCGTGCGCATCCGCGGCGCGTCACCCTCGATGTCGGTGCTGCTCACGTTCGGGTTGGCGCTGACGATCGAGGGCGTCCTCAACATCACTGCCGGCAACAAGTTCAAGTCCGCCACCCCCAGCTACTTCGAGCAGTCCTTCAAGGTCGGTGACATCTCGCTGCCGAAACCTCAGGTCTATGGTTTCCTCGCCGCGACTGTGGTGCTCGCGATCCTGTACGTCGTGCTGACCCGCACCTGGATGGGCCGGGCCATCCGGGCGTCGTCGCAGAACCCTTCCGGCGCCGCCCTCGTCGGCGTCGGGGCGACCAGCACGGCATCCCTGGCGTTCGCGCTCGGTGCGTCGACCTCCGGCGTCGGCGGTTCGATCCTCTCGGTGCTCTACCCGTTCTTCCCGGCGTCGCACTACGACTGGATCTCCCGGCTGCTCGGCATCATCGTGCTCGGCGGGATGGGCTCGCTGCCGGGTGCGCTCGCCGGCGCGTTGGTGCTCGGCCTGGCCGAGACGCTGACCGCGACCTATGGCTCGCTGCGCTGGGCCACGCTGGTGTTCTACGTCGTGATCCTGGTGGTGCTGCTATTCCGGCCGCAAGGCCTGTTCGGCACCCGGCTCCGCGAGGACGTGGCTGTGTGAGTCGTCTGCGCTCGATGCCGCGGGGGAGGCTGGTTGCGGTGCTGTGCTTCCTGGCTCTGGCCCTGTTCCCGGTGATCTGGCCGTACGAGACCTACTACCAGACCGTGCTGTTCCTGACCTTCATGCTCGGGGTCCAGGCGGTCAGCTGGAACATCATCTCGGGGTACGCCGGGTACGTCTCGCTCGGCCACACGGCGTTCCTCGGACTCGGCTCCTACACCGCGGCGATCATCGCCCTGCACGCCGGTGTGAACCCATTGCTGATCGCGCCGATCGGCGGGGCGGTGGCCGTCGTCGCAGCGCTGCTGATCGGTTCGGTGGTGCTGCGTACCCGTGGACATGCATTCGTCATCATCACGATCGCGCTGCTCCTGTCGACCCAGATCATCGCGACCAACTGGCGCAGCCTCACGAACGGCTCGGACGGCATCACCCTCGAGCTGCCGCCCTGGTCGCGGGACATCCAGAGCCTGCCCTTCTACCTGATGATGCTGGCGCTGCTGATCCTCACGGTGATGTTCAGCGCCTTCATCCGGCGTACCAAGTTCGGCACTGGCCTCATCGCGATCCGCGAGGACGAGGGCAAGGCCGCGGCCATCGGCGTCGACACGACGCGCTACAAGGTGACGGCCTATGCTGCGTCGGCGTTCTTCATCGGCGTCGCCGGTGGCGTCTACGCGTACTTCCTGACGTTCCTCAACCCGGTCGGCGCGTTCAACATCCTGGGCAGCGTGACGATCGTGCTGTCGGCGCTGGCTGGCGGCCGTGGCACGCTCTACGGGCCGGTGGTCGGCGCGTTCATCGTCGGCATCGGCAGCGAGTTCGCCACGGTGCACGGCGGGAGCACCTCCCGGGTGCTCATCTTCGGCGTCGCATTGACGCTCGTCGTGCTGTTCTTGCCCAACGGGTTGCTGCCCACGATCGAGGCCTGGTGGCGGCGCCGGCATCCGGTAGAAACCGAGTACACCGACCAGGCCGGCGCGCTGGGTGCAGGCACCCTGCAGGTACGCGGCCGCGACCTGGCGTCCGCGGTGGTTGCCGACTCGGTCGAGGCGTCCGCCGGCGTGGCAACTGGCAGACCGCTGCTCGAGGTGAAGGGCGCCTCCAAGCATTTCGGCGGCATCGTTGCCGTTGACGGCGCCGACCTGACCGTGCGCCAGGGCTCGATCACCGCGCTGATCGGTCCGAACGGCTCCGGCAAGACAACGTTGTTCAACCTGGTCACTGGCGCGATGAAGGCCGACTCAGGCGAGGTGTGGCTGGATGGCACCCGGATCGACCGGATGAGGCCGTGGCAGCGGGGGCACCTCGGACTCGCCCGCACGTTCCAGACGACGAGACTGTTCAAGAGCATGTCGGTGTTGGAGAACATGGTCGCACCCTTGCCGGATGCGAAGTGGCGCACGATGATGCAGGCGGCCGTCGTGGGGCATGAGGGCGACCGGGCCCGCGATCTGCTGGCGTTCGTCGGCATGGAGCGGTTCGCATTGCAGCCGGCGGGTTCACTGTCCTACGGGCAGCAGAAGCTGGTCGAGCTGGCCCAGGTGCTGATGCTCGAGCCACGGCTGGTGCTGCTGGACGAGCCGGCTGGCGGTGTGAACCCGTCGCTGGTCGGCCGAATGGTCGAGATCGTGCGCGATCTGAACCGGCAGGGTGTGACGTTCCTGGTCGTCGAGCACAACATCCCGATGGTGCTCGAGCTGTGCGACCCGGTCGTGGTGTTCTCGCGCGGCAAGGCGATCGCCGAGGGCCCACCGGCGACGATCCGCGAGGACCCGGTGGTGCTGGATGCCTACCTTGGTGACGAGTGGCGTCCGCCCGCAGTCGTGGCCGGCGGCGACGTCCCGCGGGAGGTGAGTTGACGTGCTTCGGCTCTCCGGCGTGGTCGCCGGCTACGGCGGCGGTGCGGTGCTGCGGGGCGTCGACCTCGAGTGCGCGCCCGGCTCAATCACCTGCATCGTCGGGCCGAACGGCGCTGGCAAGTCGACGGTGCTCCGTGTTATCAGCGGACTGCTGACGCCGTCCGAGGGGACGGTAATGCTGGGCGACACGCAACTGTCGGGCCAGAC
>JBDUAP010000247.1:0-4511 GCA_040004585.1 Sporichthyaceae bacterium | reverse complement strand
AGTCGCCGTACGCCACTTTCGTCGACTACCGAGTCAAGCGCTGAGGGCGGCTAGTCCTCGTCCTTGGCGCCCTTCTCCAGTCCCTCGCCGATCAGCCCCATCACGGACGGGTCGGCGAGCGTCGTCACGTCGCCCAGCTCGCGATGCTCGGCGATGTCGCGCAGGAGCCGGCGCATGATCTTGCCGGACCGGGTCTTGGGCAGCTCGGCGACGAGCAGCACCTGGCGCGGCTTGGCGATCGGCCCGAGCACCTTGGACACATGCTGGCGCAGCTCCTGGATGACCGCCTCGCCGGCCTCCGCGTCGTCGGCGACTGCTTCGCCGGCGTCGCCGCGCAGGATGACGAACGCGACGATGCCCTGTCCGGTGGTCGGGTCGGTGGCGCCGACGACCGCTGCCTCGGCGACCTTCGGGTGCGACACCAGCGCCGACTCCACCTCGGTGGTGGAGATGTTGTGGCCGGACACGAGCATCACGTCGTCCACCCTGCCGAGCAGCCAGATGTCGCCGTCCTCGTCCTTCTTGGCGCCGTCGCCGGCGAGGTAGAGATCCCTGAACCGCGACCAGTAGGTCTCGCGGTAGCGGTCCTCGTCACCCCAGATGCCGCGCAGCATCGAGGGCCACGGTTCGGTGAGCACGAGGTAGCCACCGCCGCCGTGGGGCACCGGTTTGGCCTCGTCGTCGACGACATCGGCGCTGATGCCGGGAAGCGGGGTCATGGCCGAGCCGGGCTTCGCGGCGGTGACGCCGGGGAGCGGGCTGATCATGATGGAGCCGGTCTCGGTCTGCCACCAGGTGTCGACGACGGGGACGCGGTCCGCGCCTATGACGCGGCGGTACCAGATCCAGGCCTCCGGGTTGATGGGCTCGCCGACCGACCCGAGCAGCCGGATCTTGGACAGGTCGTGCTTGGCCGGGATCTCCTCGCCCCACTTCATGAACGTGCGGATCGCAGTCGGCGCTGTGTAGAGGATCGTCACGCCGTACTTTGCGGCGATCTCCCACCAGCGACCCTTGTGCGGGGTGTCCGGCGTGCCTTCGTACATCACCTGCGTCGCGCCGTTCGCGAGCGGGCCGTAGACGATGTAGGAGTGGCCGGTGACCCAGCCGACATCGGCCGTGCACCAGAAGACGTCGGTCTCCGGCTTGTGGTCGAAGACGACCCGATACGTGTAGGCGCACTGGGTGAGGTAGCCACCGGTCGTGTGCAGGATGCCCTTCGGCTTACCGGTCGAACCCGACGTGTAAAGGATAAAGAGCGGGTGCTCGGCGTCGAAGGCCTCGGCCTGGTGCTCCTCGCTCTGCCGATCGACGACGTCATGCCACCACTGGTCGCGGTCGTCGTTCCACGCGACGTCTTGACCAGTCCGTCGTACGACGAGCACCTTACGGATCGTGGAGGTCTTCTCGGCCGCTTCGTCCACTGCCGGCTTGAGTGCCGCCGGTGAACCACGCCGGTAGCCGCCGTCGGCCGTGATGACGACGGTTGCCTCGGCGTCCTCAATCCTTGTCCGTAGCGCCTCGGCGGAGAAGCCGCCGAACACGACGGAGTGGGCTGCGCCGAGGCGGGCGCAGGCGAGCATCGCGATCGCGACCTCCGGAATCATCGGAAGATAGATGATGACCCGGTCACCCGTCTTGACACCGAGCTCGGTCAGGGCGTTGGCGGCCTTGTTGACGTCGCGCTTGAGGTCGGCGTAGGTGATGGTGCGAGAGTCGCCGGGCTCGCCCTCCCAGTGGAAGGCGACCCTGTCGCCGTTGCCGGCCTCAACGTGGCGGTCGACACAGTTGACCGCCACGTTGAGCCGGCCGCCGAGAAACCACTTGGCGAACGGCGGCGCCCAGTCGAGCACCTGGTCCCACTCCTTGTCCCACCGCAGCGCCTTGGCCTGCTCCTCCCAGAAGGCCAGCCGGTCCTTGGCCGCCTCGTCGTAGAGGTCGGCCTTGGCGACTGCCTCGCGCGCGAACTCCTCGCTCGGCGGGAAGCGGCGTTCCTCGTGCAGCAGGTTGGAGAGGGCCTCGTTGCTCATTAGTGGACGACCTCTTCCTCAGCGCCGACACCCGTGAGAGAGCGCACCTCGAGCTCGGCGTACTTGGCCTCGTTGTTCTCCTTGCTCAGGACCGTGAAGAGCCACCCGCAGAAGAACCCCATCGGGATGGACACCAGTCCGGGGTTGTCCAGCGGGAACCAGTGGAAGTCGATATCGGTGTTGGTCACGAGCGACGGGCTCTTGGTGGTGCCCTCAGGTGCCGGCTTGCCCGAAACGACCGGGGAGAAGATCACCAGTGTGACGGCGGTGATCAGGCCGCCGTAGATCGACCCCACTGCGCCAGCCGTGTTGAACCTTCGCCAGAACAGCGAGTAGAGGACCGCCGGCAGGTTGGCCGACGCCGCGACCGCGAACGCGAGCGCCACCAGGAAGGCGACGTTCAGCTTCTGGGCGAAGATCGCCAGCACGATGGCGACGGCTCCGATGACGAATGCCGAGATGCGTGCGACGTTGACCTCTTTGCCTTCCGGCGCTTCGCCGCGGTGCACGAAGTTGGCATAGATGTCGTGAGCGACCGAGGACGACGAGGCGAGAGTCAGCCCGGCCACGACCGCGAGGATGGTCGCGAAGGCCACCGACGCGATGAACGCCAGCATGATCGTGCCGCCAGTAGCGCCGAACCAGTCGGTGCCGATGGCTCGCGCCAGCTGTGGAGCCGCTGTGTTGCCGGCGGGGTCCTGCGCGATGATGTCCTTCGGACCGACCAGGGCAGCCGCACCGAAGCCCAGGGCGAGTGTCATCAGGTAGAACGAGCCGATGATCCAGATGCCCCACACGACCGACTTGCGGGCCGCTGCCGCGGTGGGCACCGTGTAGAACCGCATCAGGATGTGCGGGAGCCCGGCCGTGCCGAGCACGAGTGCGAGTCCGAGGCTGATCAGGTCGAGCTTGCTGTAGAGCGTGGCCTTGGTGTCGACAGCGCCGTCGGCGCCGACGATATCCTTGCCGTAGCGCAGGCCCGGTTCCAGGAAGTCCTTGCCCTTGCCGCTTTTGTCGGCTGCAGTGCCAAGCAAGTCGCTGACGTTCCAGCCGAACTTGAACATCACCATCACGGTGAGGATCGTCGCGCCGGTCATCAGCAGGAGCGCCTTGACGATCTGGATGTACGTCGTGCCCTTCATGCCGCCGACGGTGACGTAGAAGACCATCAGGATGCCGACCGCCATGATCGTCAGGTTCTTCGCGGTGCCCGACGAGACGCCGAGCAGCAGTGACACGAGGGCACCCGCACCGACCATCTGGGCGATCAGGTAGAAGATCGACACGACGATCGTCGAGACGCCGGCGGCTGCGCGCACCGGACGTTGCCGCATCCGGAACGCCAGGACGTCGCCCATCGTGTACTTGCCGGAGTTGCGCAACAGCTCGGCGACCAGCAGCAAGGCGACCAACCAGGCGACCAGGAAGCCGATGGAGTAGAGGAAGCCGTCGTACCCGTAGAGAGCGATGATGCCGGCGATGCCGAGGAACGACGCCGCTGACATGTAGTCGCCGCCGATGGCGACGCCGTTCTGGATGCCCGAGAACGACCGGCCGCCGGCGTAGAAGTCGGCTGCGGTCTTAGTCTGGCGGGACGCCCACACGGTGATGCCGAGGGTGACGGCCACGAAGCTGAGGAACAGGACGGTGGTCAGGGCCTGCTGGCCTTTGGTCACCTCGACGGCGAGGGTTGTCGTGGCGTTCATCGGGTCACCCTTTGCTCAATGTCGGAGCGGAGCTGGCGGGCGAGGGGGTCGACGTTCTTGACCATGTAGCGCTCGTAGAGCCACGCGATGAGGAACGTGGAGAGGAACTGCAGAAGCCCGAAGACGTAGGCGACGTTGATGTTGCCCAAGAGCTTGTGCCCCATGAAGTCACGCGCCCAGCCGGACGCGATGACGTAGAGCAAGTACCAACCGAGAAAGACGAGGGTCATCGGGAAGACGAACCGACGGAAGCTTCTCTTCAGGTTGGCGAATTCGGCACCACCAGCGACGCGGATGAAATTGTCGCTGTCCTCGTGGTTGGGATGACTCATGTGTCCTCCTCAAACGCCGCGGCCCGCGGGTCACGGAGTAGTGATCACTATCAGCCAAAATGGAACGTACTGCTCCGGCGGCGTCCTGACCACAGTGGGCTAGGGTCGGCGGCCCGATGCGCCCTGATTCCCCGGCGGACCCCCTGGCCGGCCTCGTCTCCTTGCCCGGGGTCGGCGAGGCCGTCGAGGAGGCGCGGGAGGCCATCGACCGCCTGCGCGGCCACCGGGTCCTGCGGCGGCAAGCCGAGAAGGTGGTCGCCGAGTCGGCGCTGCGCGGGGCCCGGGCGTCGGCCGCGCTCGAGGGCGCCGACCTCGGCCTGGATGTGGTCCGCCGGACGGTCCAGGCGGGTGGGTTGCTGCCGGAGGAGGAGGCCCCGCTCGTCCAGGGCGCGCTGCGGGTTGCCGCCGAGCTCGGGTCGATGCAGTCCACCTGCACCCGCGCG
>JBDUAP010000246.1:0-4516 GCA_040004585.1 Sporichthyaceae bacterium | reverse complement strand
CCAGCTGCTGGCCCGGCAGCGTCAGGTCGCCGGCCTTCGCCACGGCATCGAGCAGCACCAGCGCTGCGTCCGGGTAGTCGGTCTGCGCGAGGTAGTGGGGGACGTGGACGGCGAAGCCCATGGCGTCGTGTCCAGCCTGGCCGAGGCGGTACTCGAGCAGGTTGCCCACACTGCCCGGCACCTGGACGGTGCCGATCCAGGGCGGGTGGCCGGCGACGAGCTCGAGGCGCGCGGCGTGCGCCGTCACGCCGGTCGGCCGGGTGTGCGGAAGACCCATCGGGATGCCGTGCACGCCGATGCTGAGGCGGACGTCGAGGGTCTCGACCAGGTGGAGAACCGCCTGCATGAACCGCTCCCACTGCACGTCCGGCTCGGCGCCCTCGAGCAGGAGGAACGGGACACCTGCGGCATCCTCGATGACGTGCAACAGGAGTACGGGCTCGTCGTAGCTCACCCAGTGGTTCTCGACAAAGACCATCGTCGGCCGGCGGGAGCGGTAGTCGAGCAGCTGGTCGACGTCGAACGTGGCGAGCAGCCGGTGCTCGAAGTTCTCGAGCAGGTGGTCGCGCAGCAGGCGGCCGGCCGACCCGGCGTCGATGAAGCCGGTCAAGGCGTGCACGAGCACGGGACGTTCCAGCGAGGGGGCCGCGTCCTGCCCATCCGACTGGTGCACGACGTACAGCTCGTTCGGATCGAGCACCTGCACCTCCAGCGGTCACATCCACGCTACTTCGGGCCGTCAACCGCCGCCCCGGCGGAGGGATCTGTCAGGCGTCCGGCTCTTGCTTACTCGGCCAGAAATAGGGCAAGTCAGGGTCAGTCGCGGGGAACCGCGGGGCATAGAACGCCGGGTCTTTACGCACAAGCGAGGCCTGGTGGCTGCGGTGCAGCCGATCGTCACCCAACCAGGGTGGCAGTTGCGCCCCCGCGCGAAGCGCCGACTGCGGGCGTGCCGCGGGAAGTCCCGCGGTTGCGAGGTCCACGGCCATCGTCGCCGCGCACGTATCGGCGTGCCCGCGCGCCACCCACTCCGCGCAGATGGCAAGGCCGTAAGACGCGAGAGCGCGTTCGTAGCCCAGCCACATGCGCACCGCCGGATGGTGCTTCCAGCCGTAGCTTTCTCGAGTCAGGGCGCGAAGTACCTGCAGGGCCTCGACCCGCTGTTTCCCGAGCCGCCGGTCGTCGAGGGCTGCGGCGCTCGCCGCGAAGTCGGCGTAGGGCAGGAACGTCTGCATGCCGCAATTCTGCCCTCGGGGCTACCCCGCGAAGATCGTTCGCGACGTTTTGCAGAGACTCGCCGGGCGTTTCTCTGCAGAACGTCGCGATGGATCTTGACCGGTGGGTGGCGCGGTCAGGCGTCGCTGCCCAGCGTCACGGTGGTGGTGCGGGTGTTGCCGCCGCGCTCGTAGGTGATGGTCACCTTGTCGCCCGCCTTGTAAGAGCGGACCGCCGCGATCAGCGCGTCCGCGCTGTCGATGCTGCGATTGCCGACCTTGGTCACGACATCTCCGACCGCGACCCCGGCCTTCGCGGCACTGCCTCCGGGGGTCACGGCTTGGATCCCGGCGCCGCCCAGAGCGGACCCGTTGGCGATGTCGCTGACGCTCACGCCTAGCTGGGCGTGCACGGCCTTGCCCGACTTCGTCAGCTGGTCGGCGACGCTGCGCGCCTGGTTGACCGGGATCGAGAAGCCGAGGCCGATCGAGCCGCTCTGGCCGCTGCCACCCCCGAGAGTGGCGATCGCGCTGTTGATGCCCACGACCTCCCCTCGCATGTTCACCAGCGGACCGCCGGAGTTGCCGGGGTTGATGGCCGCGTCGGTCTGGATGGCGTCGATCACGGTGGACGCGCTGCCACCGGTCGGGTCAGTGCCACCGGTGCGGACCGGGCGGTTCAGTGCGCTGACGATGCCGCTGGTCACCGTGCCCTGCAAGCCGAGCGGCGAGCCGATCGCGACGACCTCCTGTCCTGGCCTGAGCTGCGACGAGTCGCCGAGAGTGGCGGGGGTCAGGCCGGACACGCCGGTGGCCTTGATCACCGCCAGGTCGGTCGTGGGGTCGCGCCCGACCAGGGTGGCTTTCGCCGTGCGGCCGTCGTTGAAGGCAACCGTCAGGTCGGCGCCCTGGTCGACAGCCGAGACGACATGGTTGTTGGTGAGGATGAGCCCGTCCGAGCTCAGGATGACGCCGGTGCCCTCTCCGCCGCCGCCGCCCGCCGTCTGAACGGTGACCGAGACGACACTGGGCAGGACCTTCGCGGCCACTTGCTCCACCGACCCGGCCGGTGCCGCGGCGTTGGCCGCCGAACCGGTGCGCGCAGTCAGGGAGTTGACCGTGGTGGGCTGGTCATCGAGCGCTGCCGTGACCGCGGCTCCCGCACCGCCCCCGATCAGACCTGCTGCGAGGGCGATGGCGATGAGCGCGGTGACTCCGCGCCGTGGCTTGTCCGAACCGGCCCTCCGGTCGGGCACCGGCGGGGGTGTGGGGGGCAGCCAGGGGTCGGCGGGAGCGGTGACCTCGGGCGTGCTGTGCGCGGGGTGCGAGTCCGCCGGGTACGTGGGGTACGGCGGGAGCGTCCGTGTCGTCTCGGTGTGTGTGGTCTCGGTCATGGCAGTCATGCTGCCCGCGTGGACTGAGAGCACCCTGAGAGTCAGCCATGAGGCTGCTATGAAGGTGAACCGGCCGCCAGTGACGAAGGAAAGCTCGCCACCATCAGGGTTCCGCCCTGGGGCGCCCGGGCTGCGGTGACCGTGCCGCCGTGACGCTCGACGGCATGCCGCACGATGGCCAGCCCGAGGCCCGACCCGGGAAGCGTGCGGGCCTCTGCCGACCGGTAGAACCGGTTGAAGACGTGCGGCAGGTCCTCATCGGCAATGCCGGGTCCCTCGTCCCCGACCGAGAGCACGCCGTCGGCGAGCGAGGTCGCGACCGCGCCACCGGAGGGACTCCACTTGGCTGCGTTGTCCAGCAGGTTGGTGACGGCTCGCTCCAAGCTCTGCGGATCACCGGGCATCAGCCAGGGCCGTACGTCGGTCACGAACCGCACGTCCGGCGCGCGCCGGGTCACCCGCTCGACGGCGCGGCGCACGACATCGGCGAGGTCGATGGTCTCCACCGCCGCAGTGGTGCTCATCAGCTCGTCGGTCCGGGCCAGCTCGACCAGGTCGGCGACCAGCTCGCTCAGCTCGGTCACCTGTGCGCGGACGTCGGCGACCAGCTCGGCTCGCTCCACCTGACCCAGCCCCCTGCCGGACTCGCTTTGCGCCAACAGGTCCAGGTTCGTGCGCAGGCTGGTCAGCGGGGTGCGCAGTTCGTGGCCCGCGTCGGCGACAAGTGCACGCTGACGGTCCCGCGACCCGGCGAGGGCCGCCAGCATGGCGTTGAACGCGGAGGTGAGCCGGGCGATCTCGTCGCTGCCCTGCACGTCGATCGGGTCGAGGCGCTCGGTGGCCGCAACGTGCTCGGCCGCCAGCGTCAGTCGTTCCACCGGGCGCAAACCGGTGCGGGCAATCACCAGCCCGGCATACGCGGCCAGCGCCACCCCAGCGCCCCCCACGAGGAAGAGCACGAGACGCAGGCGGCGCAGTGTCTGCTCGGTCTCCGCCGTCGACTGTGCGAGGACGAGGGCGAACTGCCGTCCCGCTGGTACGGCGACCACCCGGAACCGCTCCCCCCCGGTCGAAGCAGTGCGCACCGACTGCGCGGCCTGTCCACGGGCGACGGCCAGCTCCGGGGCACCCAGAGGTGGTGGGCTGAGCAGGCCCTGGGCATCCTGGGGGGCAGTGACCGCTCGCGCGTCGCGGCCATTCACCAAAGCGATCCGCAGGTCAGCCGCTCCCAGCGCCGCAGCCGGCACCTGCGCCAGCAACCGGGGGTCGCCGAGCGGCGTCGTCACTGCCGCCCGAGCGCGTTGGAGCAACGTCTCGTCCCGTTGGCTGTTCAGCTGGCTGCGCACGGTCGCATAGGCCGCCACCGAGGTAAGGAGCACGGCCAGTCCGACGCCGAGGGCCGCGAGCAGACTGACCCGGGTTCGCAGCGCCAGCCCGCCAAACGCGCTCCTCGCCCGGCGTACGGGGTCATTCCTCTCGTTGGTGCCGCGGACCAGCGCGGTCATGGCGGCGTCTCGCGCAGGGAGTAGCCAACCCCTCGGACCGTGTGCAGCAGCCGGGGCTCGTCGCCGGCCTCGGTCTTGCGGCGCAGGTAGCCCACGTAGACCTCGAGGGAGTTCGCCGTCGTCGGGAAGTCGTAGCCCCAGACGTCCTCCAGGATCCGCTCCCGGGTCAGTACCTGCCGTGGGTGGCGCAGGAGCAGTTCCAGGAGGGCGAACTCGGTGCGAGTAAGCCGGATGTCGCGGGAGCCGCGGTAGACCTCCCGGGTGCCGGTGTCGAGCGACAGGTCGGCAAAGACCAGCGGGCCGCCACCCTCGCCGCGGCGGGCGCGGCGCAGCAGCGCACGCACCCGGGCGAGCAGCTCCTCCAGGGCGAACGGCTTGGGCAGGTAGTCATCGGCGCCGACGT
>JBDUAP010000020.1:0-15342 GCA_040004585.1 Sporichthyaceae bacterium | reverse complement strand
TCCTTCGTCCCCGCCGCCGCCCGACCGGCTCGGATGACCTCCTTGGCCATCTCGGCGATCTCCAGGACGTCCTCGTCGGTCTCGGTCGGCAGCCCGCACATGAAATAGAGCTTCACCTGCCGCCATCCGGCCGAGTAGGCAGCGGTCACGGTGCGGATCAGGTCTTCCTCGGTCACCATCTTGTTGATGACCTTGCGGATGCGCTCGCTGCCGCCCTCGGGCGCGAACGTGAGCCCGGACCGGCGACCGTTGCGCGTCAGCTCGTTGGCGAGGTCGATGTTGAACGCGTCCACTCGGGTGGATGGCAGCGACAGCGACGTCTGGGTGCCCTCGTAGCGATCGGCCAACCCGGAGGCGATCGCTGCTATTTCCGAGTGGTCGGCACTGGAGAGCGACAGCAGCCCGACCTCTTCGAAACCGGTGGCCTGCAAGCCCTTCTCGACCATCTCCCCCACTCCGGTGATGGAACGTTCGCGAACAGGTCGGGTGATCATCCCGGCCTGGCAGAAGCGACAACCGCGGGTGCATCCGCGGAAGATCTCGACCGACATCCGCTCGTGCACGGTCTCGGCGAGCGGCACCAGCGGCTGCTTCGGGTAGGGCCACTCGTCGAGGTCCATCACCGTGTGCTTGCCGACCCGCCAGGGCACGCCCGGACGGTTGGGTGCGATCCGCTTGATGCGCCCGTCGGGCAAGTAGTCGACGTCGTAGAAGCGGGGCACGTAGACCCCAGCGGTCCGCGCCAACCGCATCAGCAGCTCGTCGCGCCCGCCCGGGCGACCCGCCGCCTTCCACTCCCTGATGACCGCCGATATGTCGAGGACCGCTTGCTCGCCGTCGCCGAGCACCGCGGCGTCGATGAAGTCGGCGATCGGCTCCGGGTTGAAGGCCGCATGACCGCCGGTGATCACGACCGGGTGGTCGTCCGTGCGGTCGGCGCTGAGCAGCGGGATGCCCGCAAGGTCGAGCGCCAGCAGGAAGTTGGTGTAGCCGAGCTCGGTGGAGAACGACACACCGAGAGCGTCGAACGCACCGACCGGGCGGTGGCCGTCGACGGTGAACTGCGGCACGCCGTGCTCGCGCATCAGCCGCTCGAGATCGGGCCACACGGTGTAGGTGCGCTCGGCCAGCACACCGTCGGCCTCGTTGAGCACCTCGTAGAGGATCATGACGCCCTGGTTGGGCAGCCCCACCTCGTAGGCATCGGGATACATCAGCGCCCACCGGACGTCGCAGGCATCCCAGTCCTTCACGGTGGAGTTGAGCTCGCCACCGACGTACTGGATCGGCTTCTGCACGTGGGACAGCAGCGGCTCCAGTCGCGCGAAGAGCGACTCGACCGGCATGGGGAAGGGACCTCCGGAGTCGGGGGGTGGGATCGCCGCAAGCCTAACCCGGTGCGGGGAATCACGTTTGCATGATCGTGGCGGGGTTGGGGGTGGGCTCAGGCCTCGCGGCGCAGGTGGACGTTCTGCAACAGCCCGATCGCGACCAGGTTCGCAAACATCGACGACCCGCCGTAGGAGACGAAGGGCAGCGGTACGCCGGTGACCGGCATGATGCCGAGAGTCATCCCGATGTTCTCGAACGCCTGGAACGTGAACCAGCACACCACTCCGGTCGCGACCAACCGGCCGTAGAGGTCCTCGGCACGTACCGCGATCCGCAGCGCCCGCCAGAGCACGATGCCCAGCAGCAGGACCAGGCCGACGGCGCCCACGAACCCCAGCTCCTCACCGGCAACCGTGAAGATGAAGTCGGTCTGCTGCTCGGGCACGAACTGCCCCTGCGTCTGCGCCCCCTCGAGCAGCCCCTGGCCGTGGATCCCGCCCGAGCCGATCGCGATCTGCGCCTGCCGGACGTTGTAGCCGGCCCCCTTCGGGTCCGCGGCCGGGTCGAGGAACGACGTGAACCGCTCGAGCTGGTAGTCCTTCAGGAAGCCGACCTGGATGGCGACGAACGCAGTCAGCACCGCACCAAGGATCAGGCCCAGCACCCAACGGCTGGGGGCCCCCGACACGGCGATCACGCCGAGCACGAGCGCGCTGATGACCAGCGCGGTCCCGAGGTCGGGCTGCAGCATGACCAGTCCGAGCGGGAGTGCCGAGAACACGAGCACCAGCACCACATCGGTGTTGCGTGGCACGTCCTCCGCGTCGCGTTTCTCCGACAGCAGCATGGCCATGCCCACCACCAGGGCGACCTTCGCCAGCTCCGACGGCTGCACCGAGAATCCGGCCGGAAGCACGATCCACGAGTGCGAGCCGTTGATGGTCACGCCGAGCGGAGACAGCACCGCGACCAGGCCGACGAGCGAGAGCACGTAGACCACGGGGGCATACGCGCGCAGCACGCGGTAGTCGAAGAGGGACGCGGCCGTGCCCAGCAGCAGACCGATCCCGGTGTTGAGCAGGTGCCGCTTCGCGAAGGCCTGCGGGTCGGTGCCGTGCTCCAGCGCAGCCTGGTGCGTCGCTGAGTAGATCAGCGCGGTCCCGACGAAGCACATGGCGAGTACGGCGAGAAGCAGCGCCCAGTCGAGCCGGCGCAGCACGGACTCTTTCCCGAGCAGTGAGTGCGACTGCGCAGTCGGCCGGCGCGTTCCGGCGTACGAGGCGGGACCGTAGCCGGCGGTCATGGCCCGTCCTCGCGCCGGAACGGCGGCAGCGCGCTCGCCTGGTTGAGCATCGGCGACCCCAGCTGCACGACGGTGCCGTCGAGGCGGATCTCCGGCAGCTGTGTCGGAGGGCGCCCGCCGGGCGGGTTGGCCTTGGCGAGGTCCACCTTCTGTCCGCTGATGCCGAACAGCGTCTTGTAGACCTCAGCGACGGCTGGACCTGAGGTGCCCGAGCCGGTGCCGCCCTGGGAGACCATCATGACGACGGCGTAGCGCGGCTTTTCGGCCGGCGCGTAGGACGAGAACCACGAGGTGGACTGCTTGCCGTAGACCTCGCCCGTGCCGGTCTTGGAGGCCACCGGGACCTTGGCCAGCGGGAACTCCGCCCGGAAGAACGGCCCGCGGCCGGTGCCCTTCTCGGTGACCCCGCGCAGGGCAGCACGCAGCCAGCGCAGCGTCTCGGGTGACGAGGGAACCTTGCCGGCGGGCTTGGGCTCGATGCGCCGGATCAGCTTGCCCTCCGCGGAGATGATGGCCTTGCCGACGTGCGGGGTGACCAGGGTCCCGCCGTTGGCGACCGCGGCGTAGACCCGCGCCATCTGCAGTGGCGTGGCGGTGGTATCTCCTTGGCCGATCGCGAAGTTGGCCGCGTCACCGCCGCGGTAGGCCCAACCGTCGACGCAGTTCTCCCGCGACAGCCGGCGCAGGTAGGCGGCCCGCGTCGGGTCGGTGCGGGCGACCTCGGGGTAGCCCGTCTTTGCCTTGGCGCAGTAGAACTCGCGAGTCGCCTTCCAGTAGGCCTCCTTCCAGGCCCGGTCCGCGATCCGTCCGTCCGCCTCGCTCGGCAGGTCGATGCCCGTGGGCTTGCCGAGGCCGAAGCCCTTGGCCATCTCGGTGAACGGGTCCTTGGCGCCCTTACGCGGGTGCAGCTTGCCCATCCGCAGCCAGGTCTCGTAGGCGAACTTGTAGAAGATGGTGTCGCACGAGACCTCGATCGCGCGTCGCATCGAGATGGTGCCGTAGGCCCGGGACTCGTAGTTGGACTTCATGGTCGAGCCGATGGGGTAGGCACTCGGGCACGAGTAGGACCGGTTGAGGGAGTAGCCGGCCTTGACCGCTGCCGGCAGCGACACCGCCTTGAACGTCGAGGCCGGTGCGAACTCCCCCTGCGTGGCCCGCGACTGGTTCGGGTAGTTGCTCTTCTTGCTCGCGATCGCCTGGTAGTCCTTGGTGCTGATGCCCCCGACCCAGATGTTCGGGTCGTAGGTCGGCCAGCTCGCCATCGCGACGATCGCGCCGGTGCGCACGTCCATCACGACGATCGCCCCGGAGTCGGCCTTGTAGCGCTTGCCGCCCTTGTTCGGGTCACCCGTGGTCCGGGCCCGCTTGATCGCGGCGAGCAGCTCGCGCTCCGCAACGGCTTGCACCTTGGAGTCGATCGTGGTCACCAGGTGGTTGCCCGGCGTCGGCTCGCTCTCGGAGAGCACGCCGCTGACTCCGCCACGGTGGTCGACCGCCAGCGTCTTGACTCCCGGCTTGCCGCGCAGCTCGTCGTCGTACTGCCGCTCGAGCCCGGAGCGCCCGATCAGGTCGGTGCGTCGGAGAACCGTTTCCTTGCGAGCACCCGTGGTGACGTCCGCCTCGGCCGCGCGCGCCGCGAGCTCCTCGTCGGTGACCGGGCCGAGATAGCCGAGCATGTGCGCGGCGTTGGCCTTCAGCGGGGCGGGATACTCACGTACGGCGGTGAGCTCCGCCGTCACGCCGGGGAAGTCCTCGCGGCGTTCCATGATCTGCAGCGCCATCGCGGTGTCGGCCTCGTCGGTGACCGGTATCGGCTGGTAGGGCGAGCCGTTCCAGCATCGCGGCGCGGACTCGGCGCCGGGAGTGCCGCAGAGCCGGGTTTTGGTCCAGACATCCGCGAACGGCTGGTCAATGACCGCAGCAACGCGGGCGACCAGGGCACGGCCGCCGTCACGCTGCCGCAGCATCTCGGTTCGCCCGATCGACACGACCAGCGCCGTGTGATTGCGTGCCAGTGGCCGACCGGCCGAGTCGAGGATCATCCCGCGCGCCGCCGGCGTGACGATCTCGCGGGTGCGGTTCTCTGCGGCCGCGCGGACGTAGTTCTCCTTCGCGACGACCTGGACGTACCACAGCCGGCCGAGCAGCGTCATGAGCAGCGAGAGCACCAGGACCTGCAACACCAACAGCCGCAGCCGGGACCGCTCGCTCATCGCACACCCACCCCGGCGGTGAAGGCGTTCTCGGGCTCGAACCGGTGGACCAGGGCGAGCACGGCGGACACGACGAAGGGGCTCATCACGACGGCGTAGAGGACCGCGGTGGGAACCAGCGTCGAGACCGCGACCCAGGTCACCTGAGGGTCGCTGATCAGGGCACCCACCCCGGCGTACATCAGGACCGATGCACCCGCCGCCAGCGCGACGACGAGTACGGGGAGGAAGGCCGAGCGCCGGGACGGGCCCGCAGTGAACCCGGCTGCATATCCGAGCAGGGCAAGCACGAGCGCCCAACGACCGATCTCGTGGTCGGCCGGTGGCACGAGGTCGATGGCCAGCCCAGCACCGAAGCCGACGGTGAGCCCGAAGCCGGGTCCGTGCGCGATCGCCAGTGCCACGACGACAACAAGGACGAGGTCGGGGGTGGCGCCGGGCAGCGAGAGCCGCGACATCAACGTCACCTGCGCGGCGACCGACATCAGCACGAGCGCCATCGCGAGAGCAGCGCGGGACGCGGGCATGTCAGCCGCCGCTCTTCTTCGGCTTCGCCGTGACGGTGACGGTCACTGCCGGTGCGGGGGTGACTGGCGTCGTCACGGGGCGGGGCGGCAGCACCGCATCGCGCGGGTTCTTCCGAGGCGGCGCGACGACCACCGCGACCAGGTCGAGGGTCGTGAAGTCGACGTAGGGGCGCACGATTGCAGTGCGCGTGAGCGTCCCGAGCGAGCGTCCCACCTGGACGACCTCGCCGACCGGCACGCCGGGGACGTACGGCGAGGCGCCGTGGGACCCGAAGGACACCAGGCGGTCGCCCCTGACGACAGTGGACTGCGCGTCGAGCAGCTGCAGCGCCAGCTCTCCATCGTGGTCGCCGCCCTCACCACTGGCGATGCCGACCTCCATGGACTTCTCCAGCCGGATCCCGACCGAGGACTCCGGGTCGATGATCAGCAGGACCGTCGCCGTGACGGGGCCGACCGTCTTCACCCGGCCGACCAGGCCGTCACCGTTGATCACGGTCATGTCCGGACGGATCCCGTCGGCCCGGCCGGCGTCGATGGTGACGGTCCACGAGAACGTCTGCGCAGCGCCGATCGCGATGACCTGCGCCGGCACCACCCCGTATTGACCTGCACCGGCGAGGCGCAGCAGCTCGTCGAGCTCGGCGGCCCGGTTGCGGGCGAGCTCGCTGCTGCGCAGCTGGCGGCGCAGGTCCTCGTTCTCCTTGCCCAGCTCGGCAGCCTGATCTTTGCCCTGGCCGAGGCTGCCGACACCGTCGACGGCGTGGCTGACCGGACCCGCGATGGAGGAGGCGGCCTTCTCGACCGGGCCGAACACGGTCGCGGCGAAGGACCGCAGGCCGCGCAGCGGCGACTGGTCACCGCCGCGGTGATCGACCGCGATCAGCGTGATCGAGGTGAGCAGCAGGAGCAGGAGCAGAGTCCGAGTGCGTCGGGTATCGCGGTTCATGCCACTGCGGCTAACGCGCGATGCTCATTGGCGCTCACGCACAGTGCTCATCGATGCGCACGCGCGGCACCCACGGTCAGTGCCGCGGCTCGGAGATGAGGACCTGCTGGAGGGCTTCGAACTCCTCCACACACTTGCCCGACCCCATGGCAACCGAGTCCAGCGGGCGGTCGGTGATGTGGATGGGCATGCCGGTCTCGTGCCGGAGCCGCTCGTCCATGCCCTTGAGCAGGGCGCCGCCGCCGGTGATGACGATGCCGCGGTCCATCACGTCGCCGGAGAGCTCGGGCGGACATTTGTCCAACGTGGCCTTGACCGCGTCGATGATCGAGTTGACGGGCTCCTCGATCGCCTTGCGGATCTCCTCGGCGCTCACGACGATCGTCTTGGGCAGGCCGGACACCAGGTCGCGACCACGGATCTCGGCGTGCGGCTCGTCCGGGCTCGGGAACGCCGACCCGATCGCCATCTTGATCTCTTCGGCGGTGCGCTCGCCGAGCATCAGCGAGTACTCCTTCTTCACATACGTGATGATCGCCTGGTCGAGCTCGTCGCCGCCGGTGCGAATCGACTGGCTGGTCACGATGCCGCCGAGAGAGATGACCGCGACCTCGGTGGTGCCACCGCCGATGTCGACGACCATGTTGCCGGTCGGCTCGTGCACGGGCAGCCCGGCGCCGATCGCGGCAGCCATCGGCTCCTCGATGATGTAGACCTTGCGTGCTCCTGCGGCGTAGCCGGCGTCCTTCACGGCCCGCTGCTCGACACCGGTGATGCCGCTCGGGACGCAGACCACAAGGCGCGGGCGGTTGAAGCGGTGGCGCTTGTGCACTTTCTGGATGAAGTAGCGCAGCATCCGCTCGGTGGTGTCGAAGTCGGCGATCACGCCGTCCTTGAGCGGGCGGATCGCCACGATGTTGCCCGGCGTGCGCCCGATCATCTTCTTGGCTTCGGCGCCGACGGCGAGGATGCCACCGGTGTTGGTGTTGATCGCCACGACGGAGGGCTCGTTGAGCACGATGCCCTTGCCCCGCACATAGACGAGCGTGTTGGCGGTGCCGAGGTCGACGGCCATGTCGCGGCCGATGAAGGACATTCTGTTGCCCATCGCAGGGGGGCCTTCCAGGAGCAGGTGATCACGAACGCCGGATGAGCGCCGTTCGAAAACCCGCCCGGCGCGATCACACTATCGGCGCATCAAGGCCGTTCCCAAAGCGAACCGCCGGAAGGAAAACTTAAAGGTTTGGGAAGAACAGAGCGATCTCGCGGCCAGCCGATTCCGGGGAGTCCGAGGCGTGCACGAGGTTCTCCCGATTCGACAGCGAGAGGTCACCGCGGACCGTACCGGCCACGGCCTCGCGGCCGTCGGTCGCACCGACGAGGCCCCGCACGACGGCGATGGCGTGGTCTCCTTCGAGCACCAGAGCCACCAACGGCCCGGAGATGATGAACTCGCGGAGGGCCGGATAGAAGTCCTTCCCGACGTGCTCGGCGTAGTGGCGGTCCGCCATCTCGGCGTCGATCTGGCGCAGGTCCATCGCCACGATGGTGAGTCCCTTGCGCTCGAAACGCTGGATCACCTCGCCCGCCAGCCTCCGTCGTACGGCGTCGGGCTTGACCAGGACCAGCGTTCGCTCGCTCACGGGGCGCGAGCCTAGCCGGATCTGACCTGGGGTCACGGCTCGCGGTCCGCCTGCAGGCGCGCGACCCGGCGGCCGAGATAGATCGCCATGCTCCACAGGCCGGCGAAGACGGCCCCCAGGAAGAACATCACCGGTACGACGAGGCCCGCCAGGATCACGAGGACCTGCAGCAGCGACCCGGCGACGTAGGCCCACGTGTGCCGCAGCAGACCGGTCAGCACCAGGCAGGCAGCCGCTGCTCCCCCGCCGACAGCCCAGACAGTCGCGTTGTCGACGTTGCTCAGATCCTGGGCGACAAGGGTCGCGAAGAAAAGGACGAACGCCTCGCCGACGAGCACGCTGGCCGCCAGCGTCCGCACGTCAGAGACCGCCCAGCAGGGTGCGCGCCTCGGCGACGGTCACGATCGAGCCGGTCACCAGCACCCCGGCGCCCGCGAAGTCGTCGCCCGCCTCCTCGGCCAGGGTGACCGCCGCGTCGATGGCGTCGTCGAGGCGGGCACTCACCTCGACCCGGTCGGGTCCGAACACCTCCACCGCGACGGTGGCCAGCTCGTCGGCCGGCATCGCCCGCGGCGAGCTCGACTGGGTCACGACCAGTTCAGCAAGGACCGGCTCGAGCGCCTCGAGCATGCCGCGGGCGTCCTTGTCGCTCATGGCAGCGAACACGCCGACCAGCCGGCCGAAGGCAAAGCCCTCGGTGATGGCGGCCGCCGTTGCCCGCGCGCCTGCCGGGTTGTGCGCCGCGTCGAGGACGACGGTGGGCGAGGTGCGGACCACCTCGAGGCGGCCCGGCGAGGTCACCTTCGCGAAGCCGGCCCGGACGATCTCCGGGTCGAGCGGGCCACGGGCGTCCAGCCCACCGCCGAGGAAGGCCTCCACAACGGCCAGCGCGCCAACCGCGTTATGGGCCTGGTGGGCGCCGATCAGCGGCAGGAACACCTCGTCGTACTCGCCACCGAGCCCGCGCAGCCCGAGCAGCTGACCGCCAACGGCCAACGCCCGCGAGTGCACACCGAACTCCAGACCCTCGCGGGCGACCGTGCACCCCACCTCGGCGGCCCGCCGGAGCAGCACCTCGGACACGGCGACTTCCTGCTGCGCGAGAACCCCGAACGAGCCGGCCTTGAGGACACCCGCCTTCTCGGCAGCGATCTGCTCCACGGTCGACCCGAGGAAGCGCACGTGGTCGATCGAGATCGGCGTGATCACCGCGACCTGGGCGTCGACCACGTTGGTGGCATCCCATGACCCGCCCATGCCGATCTCCACGACGGCGACGTCCACGGGGGCGTCAGCGAATGCCGCATAGGCCATGGCGGTCAGAACCTCGAAGAACGACAGCCGCACGCCGAACTTCTCGTCGACCAGTGGCAGGTAGGGCGCCACATCGTCGTACGCCGCGAGAAACCGCTCCTCGTCGATGGGCTGGCCGTCGAAGGCAATGCGCTCCCGCATGGATTGCAGGTGTGGGCTGGTGAACCGGCCGGTCCGCAGGCCGAACTCCTGCAGGAGCGTGTCGATCATGCGGGCCGTGGAGGTCTTGCCGTTCGTGCCCGCGACGTGGATCACGGGAACCGTATTCTGCGGGGATCCGAGCATGTCGAGCAGCGCCGTGATGCGATCCAGGGACGGGGTCAGGTCGTGCTCAGGGGCCCGGTCGAGGATGGCCGCCTCGATCTCCGCCATCCGGTCGTCGGTCACGTCGGCGGAGTCTAGGCCGAGCAACCGGTTCGGTGATGCCCGCGGTCCTCCTTAGGATCATGGGCATGGACGCGCCCAGCCGACTGCCCGAGAAGCCGAGCATCGACGGCATCGAAGAGCGCTGGATGGCGGTCTGGGAAGAACAGGGCACCTACCGGTTCGACCGCACGAGGACGCGCGAGCAGATCTTCTCGATCGACACCCCACCCCCGACGGTCAGCGGGTCGCTGCACGTCGGCCACGTCTTCTCCTACACCCACACCGACATCATCGCGCGCTACCAGCGGATGCGCGGGCTCGAGGTCTTCTACCCGATGGGGTGGGACGACAACGGCTTGCCGACGGAGCGGCGGGTGCAGAACGACTACGGCGTTCGGTGCGACCCGTCGCTTCCTTACGACCCCGACTTCACCCCGCCCGAGAAGCCCGACCCCAAGCGGCAGGTGCCGATCTCGCGGCGCAACTTCATCGAGCTGTGCGAGGAGTGGACCGAAGAGGTCGAGAAGGCCTACGAGGACCTCTGGCGCCTGGTCGGCCTCTCGGTGGACTGGACCCAGAAATACACGACGATCGGCCCGGCCTCGATCACGGCATCCCAGCGGGCCTTCCTTCGCAACCTGGCGCGCGGCGAGGCCTATCAGTCCGAGGCGCCGAGCCTCTGGGACGTCACGTTCCAGACCGCCGTCGCGCAGGCCGAGCTCGAGCCACGGGACTACCCCGGCCACTTCCACCGGATCACGTTCCACTCCGCAGACGGCCCGGTGCGCATCGAGACCACCCGCCCCGAGCTGATCCCCGCGGTGGTGGCCCTGGTGGCGCACCCCGACGACGAGCGGTTCCAGCAGCTGTTCGGTACGACGGTGCGCTCACCGCTGTTCGACGTGGAGGTGCCAGTCCTCGCCCACGCCGCCGCCGAGCCGGAGAAAGGCGCCGGGATCGCAATGGTCTGCACGTTCGGCGACCTGACCGACGTGCTGTGGTGGCGCGAGTTGAACCTGCCGACCCGCTCGGTCGTCGGTCGCGACGGCCGGCTCCTGCGCGACACCCCGGAGTGGCTCGCAGCCGAGCCCGCTGCCTCGGCGTACGAGCCGCTCGCCGGGAAGACGACGTTCTCGGCGCGAGCGGCGATCGTCGACCAGCTGCGCGAGTCCGGCGACCTCGAGGGCGAACCCGTGCCGACCTCGCGAATGGCCAACTTCTACGAGAAGGGCGACAAGCCGCTGGAGATCGTCACAAGCCGCCAGTGGTACATCCGCAACGGCGGCCGCGACGAGCAGCTGCGCACGATCTTCATCGAACGCGGCCGCGAGATCACCTGGATCCCCGACTTCATGCGGCACCGCTACGAGAACTGGGTGTCCGGGCTGCAGGGCGACTGGCTGATCAGCAGGCAGCGCTTTTTCGGTGTCCCGTTCCCGGTCTGGTACCGCCTCGACGACGAGGGCGAGCCCGTCTACGACGAGCCGGTTCTCGCCGACGAGAGCATCCTGCCGGTGGACCCGGCTTCTGACGTGCCGGACGGGTTCACCGAGGACCAGCGCGACAAGCCCGGCGGGTTCACGGCCGACCCGGACGTCATGGACACCTGGGCCACGTCGTCTCTGTCGCCGCAGGTGGTCTGCGGTTGGGAGCGCGACCCCGACCTGTTCGCCCGCACGTTCCCGATGGACATGCGGCCGCAGGCGCACGAGATCATCCGCACCTGGCTGTTTGCCACCATCGTGCGGGCCCACTACGAGCACAACACGGTGCCCTGGACCAACGCCGCGATCTCCGGCTTCGTCGTCGACCCGGACCGCAAGAAGATGTCCAAGTCCAAGGGCAACGTCGTGACGCCGGTCGACGTCCTCGAACGCTACGGGTCGGACGCCGTCCGCTGGCGGGCGGCCGGGTCGAGGCCGGGGACGGACAGTCCATTCGACGAGGCGCAGATGAAGATCGGCCGACGGCTGGCGATCAAGATTCTCAACGCGAGCAAGTTCGCGCTGTCCCTGGGTGCCAGCGAGGACACCGCCAGCGTGTTCGAGCCGCTGGACCGGGCGCTGCTCGCGGCGCTCGCCGGGGTGGTCCGCGAGGTCGCCGAGGCCCTGGATGCCTTCAACTACACGCGGGCTCTCGAGGTCACCGAGACGTTCTTCTGGACGTTCTGCGACGACTACCTCGAACTGGTCAAAGACCGGGCCTATGGCAGTCGTGACGCGGCGGCGGCAGAGTCGGCGAAGGCGACCCTGGCAGCCGCGCTGTCGGTGCAGCTTCGGCTGTTCGCTCCGTTCCTGCCCTTCGTGACCGAGGAGGTCTGGTCCTGGTGGCAGAAGGGCACGATCCACCGGGCCGACTGGCCGGCGTTCGAGCCGGTGCACGCGAGCGCGCAGGGTGGCGATGCGTCGGTGCTGACTGACACCGCCGTCGTGCTCGCGGGAGTGCGCAAGGCCAAGTCCGAGGCCAAGACCTCCATGCGTACGGACGTGCCCGTCGCCGTCGTCCGCGGCCCCTCCGAGGCGCTCGCCCGCGTCCGGCTGGCCGCCGACGACCTGAGCGCGACGGGTCGGATCCAGGACCTCACGTTCGAGGAAGGTGACGAGACCCTCACGGTCGCGGTCAGCCTCTGACTCGCGCGGGACGGGTCGAATCTGTCCGAACTGCCCTCAAGACGGGACCCGGGACGGTCGAGGGCAAACGGACGATTTGATCTTCTTAACGGGGGCATCCAGTGACCGAACAGGCGCCCCCTGGGAGCAGCAACCCGCGACCCGTCCCGGATCTCGGCTTCTTCGGCGCTCCGAGCGCTCCGAGCGCTCCGCCCCCAAGCCAGTTCGCCCCGCCCCCCAACCAGCTCGGCACCGCCCCCGTGGCACCGTTTGGGTCGGGGGCACCCGCGGTTTATGCGCCGTACCCTGCTCTCCAGCAGCGCGGCGGGATCCCCGGTTGGGCGATCGCCCTGATCGCCGTCGCGGCCAGCTTGTTCGTCGTCATGGTGTTGGCGGCGATCGCCATCCCGGTCTTCCTCAACCAACGAGCCAAGGCGGCCACGCCACACATCCCCCAACAGCTCTTCGGAATGAGCCGGTCCTCTGACCAGGTCCTGAACCAAAAGGTAGAAGAGCAGGCAGCGAGCGGGCCCGGTCAGCGGGGTCGGGAGGGTGCCGTATTTGTCGACGGACGCGGCCGGTATCTGTTCGTGTACACCGGCGCCTTCATCACCTCGAAGACCGACGCCGCTCTCACGGCTTACAGCCGCGGCTTCTTCGCTGGCTTCGACTCATCGCTGTCCAACGGTGTCGGGCTCGGACCAGTCGAGCCGCGCAAACCGGGTCGCCTCGGCGGACAGGTGAACTGTGCTCCCCTCCTCGCGACGTCTGGTTCCAGCACCGGCGAAGTGTGCCTCGCTGTTACTGCCACGACATCGGTGAGCACCGTCTACACCTCACCTCTCCCCCAGCCTGACCCGACGCTCATCACCACCGTGCGCGAAGCGGTGATGGACAGGACGAGCCAAACAGTGATGGGCAGGTCTTGAGACGCCATCTGCTCAAGGCGCGTCTCCTCCCGGCCGAGGGCAACGGGACAACTGATCTTCTTGACGAGGGGCGATTCGGTGACCGAGCCCGCCGCACCCGAGATCCCTACGCCTCCGAGGCCCATCCCTGACCTCGGCTTCTTCGGCGGCCCGGCCAAGCCCAGCGGCATCTCGTCGTTCGGCAGCGCGCCTGCCCAGCCTCCGAGCAGCTTCCCAGCACCCAGCGACTTCAGCGCACTCAGCGTCAACCAGTTCGGGGGACCCGCTTTGGCCCCCGTCCGGCCCGTCCCGCGAACGGCTGCCGAGCCGGACCAGTCTCGGCTTCCCCGCCGCTATGTCGCCCTGCTCTTCGGCGTCGTTGCTCTCGTCGTCCTCGGCGTCGTCGGTGGGGTGGTGATGGCGACCAAAGAACGCAGCAACGACCTCGCCAAACGCACCACGGTCGCCATGCCCGCGCAGGCCGGTACGTTCACCAAGGTGGGCGTGGACAGTCCCGACAACCCCTCCACGTTCCTCTCCGAGGACGCCAAGCTCGTCGACGTCCAGGCCGGGGTCTACCAGCGTGGAGCGGTGCGTGCCGCAGTGGTCGGCGCACGGGCGAGGACGGCATTGACCATGCCCGACCAGCGACAGATGATGTCCGCCTTCTCCGCAGCGATCGAGGAGCGAACTGGCTTCCCCGTCGTGCTTGCACCCGTCCACACGCCCCTGGGGGGCATCTTCGGCTGCAGCCAGGTCGAGCAAATCGAGCGGGCGACCATCGAGGGCATCGAGGGCACCGTGAGCACGGCCTGCCTGTCGACGTCGCGGGGTGCAGTGGTCGCGGTCGTCATCGTCGGTGAGGACTACCAGGTCGCCGTCGAGGACGCGGGCACACTGCTGCGAGCCGTGGTGAGCCAGGGCTGAACGGTTCCGGCTCGCGACGCTGATTGCTCACCAAGTCTGTCCCAACCGGCTCAAGGCGGGTCCCGCGACAGCCGAGGCCAACTCCCGAGAACTGATCTTCAGACGGGGGTAACCAGGTGTCCGAGCAAGAGACTCCTCAGGGCAGCACGCCCCGACCGATACCTGACCTCGGCTTCTTCGCCGGCCCGGTGCAGGCGCGCGGCGACTCCTCCTTCGGCGCACCCCCCAACGCGTCCGGTCCGCGACCCGGCGGCGGTCAGTTCGGGAGCGCTCCCGGCGCAAGCCAGTTCGGCGCGGCACCGTCCGCCAGCCAGTTCGGGACCGCACCCGCATCCACCTTCGGCACGCCTTCGGCCCTGGCCCCGAGCTACGGAGCAGGCCCAGCCGGACCGCCCGCGCGTTCGGTAAGCAGCCCGGTCAAGGTGGTCGCCATTGTCGTGGGTTTGCTGCTGATCGTCGGCTCGGGCACGGCTGGTCGGTTCGGCTGGCGGCATTTCCTCGCCGACCCGGCCGTACCCGACACACTTCAGGGCATGCCGAGACTGACTGGTCCCTCGGCTGACGCGGCCATCAGCCAGTCGCAGGACAGCATCGGGAAGTTCTTGACCTCCGGCAGCAAGGCGAAGGTCGCGCTCTATTCAAACGGCGCGGGCTCTGGTTTCCTGCTGTTCGCCGTGCGCGGGTCAAGCCGGCCGGGACAGGACACGAGCGAATCGAAAGGCGAAAAGGAAAGCACGTACGGCGACGTGCACTGTTCCACCGACACCCTGGCGACCGGCGCAGCAGAAGCAGGCGGGGCCGCAACCATCTGCGTGCGGACGTTCTTCCGCCGAGGAGTGATCGTCCTGGGCTTCGGATCGGACGCTATAACCGTCGCCGCGGCGACCGCTGAGGCGTGGAAGGCGCAGTAGCGGGCCAGCCAGGAACGGTCAGGCGGACTTTTCGCGGCGCTCGCGCTTCGGGGTCTCGCGCGGCACCAGCGTCGGGTTGACGTGCTCCAGCACGACCTCGCGGTTGATGACCACCTTGGCGACGTCCTTGCGCGAGGGCACTTCGTACATCACGGAGAGAAGGACCTCTTCCATGATGGCGCGCAAGCCGCGCGCACCGGTGCCGCGCAGGATCGCCTGGTCGGCGACCGCCTCGAGGGCGTCCTCGCTGAACTCGAGCTCCACCCCGTCGAGGTCGAACAGGCGGTCGTACTGCTTGACCAGGGCGTTGCGCGGCTCGGTGAGAATGCGCACGAGCGCG
>JBDUAP010000245.1:0-4524 GCA_040004585.1 Sporichthyaceae bacterium | reverse complement strand
TCGAGAACTTGAAGCCGCGCGTGTAGTCGAACTTCTCGACCGCCCGCACCAGACCTACGTTGCCTTCCTGGATCAGGTCCAGCAGGGGAAGGCTCGAGCGTGAGTACCGGCGGGCCAGGGACACGACGAGCCGCAGGTTGGCGCGGATGAACACTCTCTTGGCCGCCTCGCCGTCGGCGGCGATGGCGGCCAGCTCGGCCGATGTCGCGACCCGGCGAGCGGCCTGCAGCTTGACGGTCCGACGCCGGCCCAGATCGGAGAGCAGGTGGCCCGCGAAGACGCCGGCTTCGATGCGCTGGGCCAGGGTCACCTCGGTGGCTGCGTCGAGCAGTGGGGCCCGGCCGATCTCGTCGAGGTAGAGGCGGACGAGGTCCTGGGTCGCCGCCTCGCGGTCGAGCTCGTCGACCACCGGGTGCTCCGGGACGACAGCCTGGCTGTCAGAGTGCACGTCGTTCACGCCGGACCAACGAACGACGGGGCACGGAATACTCCATGAACGGCCGAATCGAGACAACCCTGGTCGACGCCGTGCGGATCGGGGCCTACACGGTGGGCCGGCCCGATCGCGGCGAGGTGGTCGTGGTGCCGGGACTCTGTGCCTCGGCCTACCTGAGGCCCGCAGCGGAGGCCCTTGCTGCTCTCGGATTTCGGGTCCATCTGGTCGACCCGCGCGGTTGGCCGCACAGCGATCCGTTCCCGGGCCAACCCGAGTCGGTCGCCGAGGTGGCCGGCTGGGTGTCCCGCTGGCTGGTCGCGTCCGAGCTGCGAGACGTCGTGCTGATCGGACAGTCGATGGGTGCGCAGCTGGCTGCCCATGTCGCGGGGCAGTGCCCCGAGCAGGTCGGGCTGCTGATTTTGCAGGGGCCGACCTTCGACCCGGCTTACCGCACCGTGCCCCGTGCTCTCTGGCGACTGCTGTGCGACCTGCCGCGGGAGCGCCCTTCCTTTGTCGCTCTGGAGGCGCCCGAATGGCTGCGCGTCGGTTTGCGGCAGGTGCTGGGCATGGCTCGGATAGGGCTCCGCGACCGCCTGGAGATGACGGTCAACCAGGTCCGCGCTCGGGTGGTGGTGATCGTGGGTGAGCACGAGACGCTGGCTACCCTGCCGTGGACGCGGACGCTGGGCAGAGGCGAGGACGAGTGCCCTGTCGTGATGCCGGGTCTGCCGCACTGCGCGCCCTACTCCGATCCGGCGGGCTTCGCGCGGCTCGTGGTGGAGCTCAGCCGCCGCTGATCCAGGGCACGGGGTCCACGACGTCACTGTTCACGATCAGCTCGAAGTGCAGGTGGCAGCCCGTTGAGTAGCCGGTGGTCCCGACGTTGCCGATGACCTGGCCGGCCTGCACCTGCTGCCCGGCGTCCACGCCGAGGAACTGCTGGTGGTTGTAGGTCGTGGTCAGCATCACTCCGCCGACCACACCGTGGGTTATGACGGTCCGCCAGCCGTACGCCGTGTTGAACTCGGCCGCCAGCACCGTCCCGGCCCGGGCGGCATGAATCGGAGTGCCGCAGGCGGCCCCGAAGTCGGTGCCGGTATGCAGCTTGGTGACGCCGGTGATCGGGTGCACCCGCATGCCGAAGGGCGAGGTGACCGGCCCGCTGACCGGGCGGGCGAACAGGCCCGGTTGCACCGGGGTGCTGCCGCCCGGGATCCCGCCCGCGGCGCCGAGCAGCGCTCGCGCTCGCTGGGCCAGCAGGACCGACAGCCGACTGGACTCGGCGTGCAGCCCGGCCAGCCGCGCCTCGTCGCCCGCGCGGGCCGCGCGGGCCGCGGCCAGGGCGGAGCGTTGCTGGGACACCAGACTCCGGACCGACTCCTCCGCCTGCTGGGCACGCAGCGTGACGTCGGCAACGGCCCGGAGCTCCGCCTCGGCCTGCTGGTGCGCGGCCGCGACCTCGTCGCGGATGTGCTCCAGGCTGCCGGCCTCACGGCCGGCGTCCGATTGCACGTTCTGGAGCTCGGCAAGGGCGCTGCGTTGCGAGGACACGACGGTCTGCAGGGAAACCAGTCGTTCGGCGAACTCGGCAGGGGAGCGCGCCTCCAGCAACATGGAGACGTCGCCCATGGCTCCGCCGCGCACGTAAGCCGCTCGCGCCAGCCGGCCGATCCGGGCCCGTTGGGTCGCGACGAGGGCCGCGGTCTGCTCGGCGTCAAGGGTGGCGAGCATGAGCCGGGTCTGCGCGGTGCCCCTGCGGACGGCGGCAGCTTCTTCGCGGCGCTGGGCCACCGTGAGTTGGTGGCGGGCGGTCGCCGCCGCGCGGCGGGCATCGGGGAGCTCGGACTCCGCCCGGCGCAGTGCGGTGGCGGCCGCGACCATCTCCTGGGAGGACTCGGCCAGGTCCCGGCGTATCTGCTCGAGGCTCTTGTTGGGGTCCGCCGCCGCGACGGCGGGCAAAGGCGCAGCGGTGGAGGCGAGGAGGCAGGCGACCGCTAGTGCGCCCACGGCCGTCCGGCCGGCGCGGATGACCCGTGCCCGCTGCATGCGTTGCCCCTCGCCGATTGCAGGTGTCCTCACTGTGGGAAGTCGGCGTGGCGGGGGAGCAACTTGATCGAGTTGACGCCCTGTTGACCCGTCAGGACGGTCAGGAAGCTGCCGCGGAGCCCCAGCGGATGGCGAGGACGTCCTCGACCGCCCGCGCTGTGGTCTCCGCGATGACGTTCCAGGCGAACCGGGCCCGGGCCCGGTCCGTCGCTGACAGGCCGTAGCTGTCCAGCGCCAGCCGATCGCTGAGCAGGCTGCGTACGGCGTCGCCGAGGCGGCTCGGCGAGCCTGGAGGGACGAGCAACCCGGTGACGGCGTCGGCGACGGCGTCGGAGATCGCACCGGCGTCGTAGGCCACGACCGGCACCCCGCAAGCCATCGCGCGCAGGACGAACGCGGCGTCGTGGCCGTCGCCGCCGGCGTCGACCGCCACATCGGCCGAGCGGAGCAGCCGGGGCAGCTCCTCCTCCTCGACCGGACCGACGAACCGCAACCGGTCGGCCACCTGTCGATGGTGAGCGGCTGCCACGAGTTCGCGCGCCACCGGGTGCTCCGCCAGGTTCGATGTCTGCGGGCTGATCACCAGGAGCTCGCAGGAGGGCAGCGTCGGCAGGACCGCGATCAGGGCGCCCAGCGCGGCTGCGGAGCTCAGGTCGTCGTCAGCGACGAGCCGGCGGCGGCTTGCGCGCGACCATGCCGGGCCGGTGTCGGTGTACATGGTCGTGTCAACGCCGAGCGGGAGCACCAGGATCTGCTTTCGCGGTACGCCGAGCGCCGCCAGCTTTTCGGCCTGCTCGAAGGAACCGGCCAGGACCAGGTCCGAGCCCCGGGCGATCGCGGCCTCCAGTCGGGCTCGCCCCGGGTCGCGCTTCGGGCTGGTCAGCGCTCCCATGCGGGTGATGACCGGTACGCCGGCCTCCCGTCCGGCCACCTGCGCCACCAGCCCGGACAGCCAGCCGTGGGCGATGGCAACCTCGGGACGCTCGTCCTTCCATCGGGCGGCAAGGTCGTGGCCGAAAGCCGCGGCGCTCGGAAGGTCGATGTCACAGTTCTCGACCACGACGCGGTGGCCCGCGCGGGACAGAGCAGCGGCTAGCTCGTGGTCGGCTCGGTTGGCGAGATCCTGTCCATGGGACAGCAAGAAGACACTCATGGCGGCACCTTGTGGTCTCGCTGGCGACGGCCAGCACGGGAGCGTGCCGGCGGGGCTGCAGCACGCTCGACGTTCTTCGCAACGATGCACCCGGCACGCGGCGGCTAAACCTCGAAAAACCTATGCACTCTTCCGCTCGGTTACCCCTCGGCCTTCTGCTGGCGCTCGGCGTAGGTGAGCTGGAGATGGTCCGAGATGGCGACCGCGCTGAACACGGCAGTCACTGCTCGAGTGAAGCGAGGGGCGACCACCAGACCTCCGGTCAGGGCGGTGGCGATCCACGGGCTGAGGCAGAAGGGACAGGTGATCAGCTCGCCGACGGCATGCCTGACGCCCGAGCCCCGTACCTCCTCCATCACCTCGGCCGGGCCCCCGGGCTCCTTGTAACGCGTGAACGGTGCGCGTAGCGGGCTGGTGACCGAGTCCTTGCTGATGATGCGCGTCAGCTTGTGGGTCGCCACGCCGGTCAGGGCGATGTCCACCAGGGGAAAGCGGTCCGGTGCGTCCTTGCGCCGGGTTGCCGCGGCCATCACGACCAGCGCCGCGAACGCGCCGTACGTCGCCATCGCGGCGACGTAGCCCTCGAGCGGACGCTCCTCGTCGCCGGCGTACGCCTTCTTCTCCGCGGCGAGCCGCTCGCCGAGGTCGGTCGCGCCGGGATTGCCGTCCGGTGTCGCCATCTGGTCTCTCCGCCTCGCGGTCGTTGTTCGGATACGTGCTGGGTCAGTGGTGTTTCAGTGCTGCTTTTCAGTGCTGCTTTCGGCGCTGCAGCTCGGTGATCAGCTGGTCGCGGCTCATGCCCGACCGACCTTCGATGCCGGCGCGCTTGGCCAGCTCGTAGAGCTCGGCGCGCGACACGTCCAGGCGGCGGGGCGGAGGGCCCTGACCG
>JBDUAP010000244.1:0-4537 GCA_040004585.1 Sporichthyaceae bacterium | reverse complement strand
GCCGCTCGATCGCCCGCTTGCGCCGGTGCACGGTGAAGTTGCCGCCCTCGGGGAAAATCACGAACGCGTCGTCCTCGTCCAGGCTGTGGCTGAGCTCGCCCACCTGTCGCTCCACGAGGTCACCCGCCCGCCCCGGTTCGGGCCGGATGAAACGGTTCGGCAGCCGGTTGAGCAGCACGTCGATGGCGGGGTCCCACTGCAGCGTGTCCTTGAGCACGATGCGGGGCGCGCGGGCGTACCAGTTGATCAGCGCGTGCACCACGAGGAAGGAGTCGCCCGGCCCGGCGTGCCGGGACAGGATGAGCAACGGCTTGCCGTCGTACGACGTGGGAGGTGGGCCCTCCACGGCCACTCGCACGTGCAGGACCCGGCGGCACTCCCAGTAGAGGATCTGGAGATACCACCGGACCAGTGCGTAATGGGCCAGCTGGAACCGTGGTGAGCGAATTTTCCAGCCGAAGCCGCTCGCGACCCACAGCACGAACAGCACGACCAGCCCGGCGGCCTCGAGGAAGAGATAGAGCAGTGCCATCCAGGTGAGCCGTAACGCACGCCACCGGCCAGGCAACACGGTCGACAGGCCGGCGGCCACCAGCAGGACCAACGGGAGCGTGGTCAGAGCGAGAATGGTCAACACGACGAGGGCTGGGGCCAGGACGATTCGCCGGACCAGCACGGGAGGCAGCACGGTCAGCCCTCGGTCCGGGCGCGATCGCGCAGGTAGTCCTCGGTTGCCGCGTGCGCCTGCTCGATGCGCCCGTGCACCTTGCTGAAGTCGCGGTAGCGCAGCGTGGACAGGTCGGCGTAGCGCGGTGGGTCGACCTCGCCGGTCGGCAGGACGTGCACGGTCACTGTCTCGGGGAGTTTCGCCATGTCACCTGCGAAGCGGTGCCGCCGGGCGATCTCGAAGGCGACCATCGCGACCTCCCAGGGTTTGGTGGGAGCCACCAGCGGGCGCTCGATGCGGCCGACCTGCAGGACGTAGATGGTGCGGGCACCGAGCTGCACTGCCCGCCCGACCGGGATCGAGTTGACCAGGCCGCCGTCGAGGAAGTGCTCGTCGCCGATCGCCACCGGCGGCAGGATCCCGGGCACCGCGGCACTGGCGAGCACGGCCTCGACGAGCGGCCCGCGGTCGAACCAGTGCTCGGCGGCCCGCTCGATGCTGGCAGCGACGCATTGGAACGGGACCGCGAGGTCCTCCATCTGCACATCGCCGAACTGCTCGGTGAGCATCCCGCGCAGCGGCTCGTTGGGGTGCGCGTGCGTGCGGGTGCGCGCCAGGTGCCGGACCCGTCGCAACGTCGAGCCGGAGTAGACGTCGGAGTCGGCCAGGTGCTGCCACATGTCACTGAGCCGCGCCACGGTCTCCAGGGTCGGCGCGGCGGCGACCGCGGCCCCGTTGATGGCCCCGACCGACGTGCCGACGACGAGGTCAGGAGTGATGCCGGCCTCGAGCAGGGCCTGCAGCATGCCGACCTCGTTGGATCCGAGCAGACCGCCGCCACCGAGGACAAACGCCGTCTCCACGCTGCCCGCCACGCGCGCATCGTCTCAGGTCTCGCCGGCGGCCATGTCCAGCAGCCGGTCGAGGACCCGGGCGTCGCTGCGCAGCCCGTCGTGGGCGAACTCGCTGGTGACCCACCAGCGCAGGTTTCCCACCCGCTTCGCCGTCTCGAGCGAGAAGGCGTACTCGACGTACATGTCGTCGTGGTAGATCGCGGCCGCGACCGGGACCGTGTTGCCGGCGAGGCGGGCCACGTCGTAGAGCGCCGGCCACCGGTCGTACGCCGCGAGCAGCTCAGCCGCTTCCCGCAGCGGCGCGAGGGTGCGGTCGGTCTCGAACATCCAGGGATAGATCATCTCGCCAGTCGGCAACAACGGACGCGCGTCGGGAGCGAACTCCGGCAGCGAGTCGCGGACCCGTTGCGCCGACCACCGCGACGCCTCGCCTTGGCAGTAGATCGACTCGTGCAGCAGGGCGTAGAGCGGCGCGTCGACGAACGACGTTGCGTTCTCGACCGCGACGAGGAACTCGTCGGACAGCTCGTCGCCGGACAACGCGGTCTCGAGCAGGTAGTGCAGCTTCTCGAACCCGTCACTCATCCCGAGCGCGTCGCCGAGCTGCTGGAGACGTGGCACCCGGAAGCGGTCACCTGAGGGCAGCCGAACCTCGTGCCCATCGAGGTGGTCAGCGAGGGCGTGCAAGCGGTCGAGGTCGCCGGGATAGCGGTCGAAAAACCGCGCGGCGCGGTCACGCACCCGTTCGTAGGTCGCGGCGTAGATCTCGTCGGGACCGTGGTCCAGCGGCGGCAGTCCACCGGTGACGAGGACCTCCTTGAGACCCTCCGGCGCCAGCGACAGGTAGGTCAGGGCGCAGAAGCCGCCGTAGCTCTGCCCGAGGACCGTCCAGGGCGCCGACCCGACGAGCGCGGCGCGCAGCGCCTCCGCGTCGCGAACGATCGCGTCGGCCCGGAAGTGCGTGAGGTAGTCGGCCTGCTCCTGCGCCGTCGCCAGCCGGGCGAGCGTCTGGCGGGTAGCCGGTGTAGACCGGCCGGTGCCCCGCTGGTCGAGCAGCAGCACACGGTGGTCCTGCAGGGCGCGTCCCAGCCAGCCGGACCGCCCGGTCGGCCGCGGGGACCGGCCGCCGGGACCGCCCTGCAGGTAGAGCAGCCAGGGCAGGTCCTGGTCGCGCTTGCGCGGGGCAACCACCTCGCGCGCGAACACGGTGATCGTCGCGCCGCCGGGCGCGGCGTGGTCGAGCGGCACGACGAACTCATGCTCGGTCAGAAGCAGACCGGGCAGTCGGGTCGTCGTCAAGCGCACCCGGTGACGTTACCGAGGGACGCTCGGATCAGCCGTCAGCGCTGCTTGACCAGGCCTTTCATCTGACCCACCGTCTCGTCGTCGAGCGTCATCTCGGGATGAGCCGTCTGTGCGTGCATCTCCACATGCCGCATCAGCTCTTCCTCGGTTTCCGTGGTGAACTCGCCCGGACAGTTGGCCCCACTGTCAGCACATCGCAGGGAATACGCCATGACATCTCCCTCAGGATCCTGGACCGATTCGGTGCTCGGAGCCTGCGCCAACCCATCCTTCCCGTCAATAGCTGCAGGCTGGTTGACTGCCGCGCATGCTGCCATGGAAAGGCGAGCTCGCCGGCCGCCTCGATGTCGATGTCATCTCCTCCGAGTTGCTGCGCGGGAACCCGCTCGGTGACCCCGCGGATCGGCCGTTGTGGGTCTACGTCCCGCCCGGCTACGACGACTCCGACGAGCGATATCCCGCGGTCTACGTGATCCAGGGCTACACCGGGCACGTCGGCATGTGGGCCAACCGCACGGCGTACCGGCAGCCCTTCATCGAGACCGCGGACGCGGTCTTTGCGTCGGGGGAGGCGCCGCCGTGCATCGTCGTCTACGTCGACGCGTGGACGGCGTACGGCGGGTCGCAGTTCGTCGACTCGCCCGGGACCGGTCGCTACCACTCGTACCTCTGCGACGAAGTGGTGCCGTGGGTGGACGCTCGCTACCGCACACTCGCCGCGCCGGCGTCGCGCGCGATCAGTGGCAAGTCGAGCGGCGGGTTCGGGGCCATGATCACCCCGATGCTGCGGCCCGACCTTTTCGGGGGTCTTGCCACCCATGCCGGGGACTCGCTCTACGAGATGAGCTACGTGCCCGAGTTCGGCAAGGTCGTTCGCTTCCTGCGGGAGTACGACGGCGACATCTTCCGGTGGTGGGACGACTTCCGCTCGCGCATTGCCTTCACCAAGGAGTGCGACAGCGAGCTGCTCATCACCCTCGGCTGCGCGGCGGCGTTCTCCGCGGCCGACGACGGCACGCCGGAGCTGCCCTTCGACCCGAGGTCGGGCCAGCTGCGACCGGAGGTGTGGGAGCGCTGGCTGGCCTGGGACCCCGTGCGGATGGTCGATGAGTACGCCGAGGCGCTGCGCGGACTGCGTGCAGTCTGGATCGACGCAGGGACGCGGGACGAGTGGTTCCTCGACCTGGGCGCGCAGGCATTTCGCGACGGCCTGGCCCGCATCGGCGTAGCGGAGGACCGGATCCAGTTCGAGCTGTTCGAGGGCACCCACATGGCCATCGACTACCGCTACCCGATGGCCCTGGTCTGGCTGGCCCATCGGTTGTGCCGATGAGCGGGAGCGGCTTCAGGTAACGTCACCGTTACGCGCAGTTGCGCGACTGCGCCTCGGCGAGGAGGACGGCATGGCGATCCTGGTGGGCTATGTACCGCGCGCCGAGGGCCGGGCCGAGCTGCGCCGCGGTGCGGAAGAGGCTCGGTTGCGCCACACGAAGCTGGTAGTGATCAACTCCAACCGGGGCGGCCGTGACCTCGACGCGGGTGAAGCGGCCCGCCACGAGCAGGAGCTGGCCGAGGTCCGTGCCGGGCTGGATAAGGAAGGCATCGAGCATGAGGTCCGCCAGCTGGTCCGCGGCAACGAGCCCGCCGACGACCTGATCGCCGTGGCCGAGGAAGTTGGTGCCGACTTCATCGTTATCGGGCTTCGCCGGCG
>JBDUAP010000243.1:0-4541 GCA_040004585.1 Sporichthyaceae bacterium | reverse complement strand
TGCGCCGCTCGGCCTTCGCGGCCACCAGCGTGGTGCTCGCAGGCGTCGCGGGGACAGCCGCCGTCGCGGCCGGCATCGAGCAGTCGGTCGGTGCCCCTCCGACACCGTCTCAGCAGGCACCTGGGACATCCGATGGATCGTCGCCGGCATCACGGCCCTCCTCGAAGCATCGCCACCGAGCCCCGGGGATCACCCTGCCCCAACCGGGAACACAGGTCTCAGGCGGGAGCAACGGATCATGACCGATGTCGCCAACCGCCCTGGACGACGTACCTGGTCTCAGTGGACCTGCGCCGTTGCCGTCAAGGTGGCCGACCCCCGTCGGGTGGACGAAGCCGCCGCCATGGTCTCCGCTCTCATGAACGACGTCGACCGAGCAGTGAGCCGGTTCCGCGACGATTCAGAGCTGGTCTCCTGCAACCGCAGAGCCGGCCGCGTCACGCTCGTGAGTCCATTGACCGCCGAGCTCGTCGCCGCCTCCCTGGACGCCGCTGCTGCCACCGACGGCCTGGTCGACCCGACCGTAGGTCGCCACCTCGAGAACGCTGGCTATGACCGTGACATCGAGGCCATCCACGACGATGTCCGCGACATCGTGAGCGTCGGGCCGCGGCCGACCCGGAAGCCCAATTGGCGAGCTGTCACCCTCGACCGATCTCTGGACATGGTCCTGGTCCCGCGCGGGCTCGCCCTCGACCTGGGAGCAACCGCCAAGGCCTGGACCGCTGATCAGGCAGCCTCGATGCTGTCGACGAGGTGGCCGGGTCACGTGATGGTGGAAATCGGCGGCGACGTCGCGGTGGCGAATGCCTCGCACGACCCGTTCGTCATACGCGTGTCCGAGCGTGAGGGCATGCCGGGCGAGCTGGTGTCGCTGACTCATGGTGGCCTTGCCACCTCCACCACGGTGGTACGTCGCTGGGGGACGGGACGGCGAACCAGCCACCACATCATTGACCCGCGGACTGGCAGGCCCAGCCAGGGACGTTGGCGCACCGTGTCGGTGTGGGCACCATCGACATTGGCCGCCAACACGGCCAGTACAGCGGCCGTCGTGGCCGGCGACCAGGCTGTCTCGTGGCTGCAGGAACGACGCCACCCGGCCAGGCTGATCGACCTCGACGGGAAGGCGACCTACACCTGCGACTGGCCGACCGCCGAGGCTGCGGCGTCATGACCCTCTGGTACGTGGCACGAGCAGCCGGGCTGGTAGCGCTGGCAGCGTTGACGGTGGCCACGGCGTTGGGCGCCTTCGCCTCGATCCGTGAGTCAGGTGCTGGCCCGGGGCGCATCGCTGGAGGTTCTGGCTCCAGTACGTCCACCGCGCTGCGGCGGCGACCGGTCTGCTGCTGCTCGTGGCGCACGTGTCCACTCTGGTGCTGGATAGTCAGTCCGGCATCGACCTGCGTGCCGTCGTGGTCCCCTTTTCTGCGTCGTACCGACCATTCGCCGTCGGTCTAGGCACCCTCGCGTTGTTCGCGACGGTGGTGACCGCGGTCGTCGGCGCTGCGCGTGGGCGACTCGCCGGCTCGGTTCGAGCGACTCGCGTCTGGCGGGCCGTACACATCTCGGCGTACATCGGATGGGCGGTTGCGATGACACACGGCTTCCTTGCTGGTACGGACAGCACGTACGCCCCCATCACGGTTACCTACCTGATCGCACTGCTCGTGGTCGCCGTCTCCGTGTCGTGCCGCCTCTGGTCGCACCAGCGTGCTCGAACCGGTGTGCTGTCACGCTCGCGCGATGCGGGCACTCGTCATGCGAGCCCGCAGAAGCTGGTGTCGTCGCGATGACGGGGTGGCCAATGTGGACGGTCGGTGAGCCGCGGTTGCTCGCCGGTCTCGACCAGGTGCAGCGGATCGGCTTGGATGAGCACCGGCGGCTGCACGGACACCTGCCGACCCACTGCCGCGAGGCGTGGGAAGACCTGGCCGCCGCTACCGCGCTGCTTGGCCGCGGCGGTGCCGGGTTCCCGGTTGTGCGCAAGTTGGCCGCCATCCCGGCCGGCGGCGCCTACGCGGTGGTGGTGAACGGATCGGAGAGCGAACCGTTGAGCGTCAAGGACCGGACACTGATGCGCCGAACCCCTCACCTTGTGGTGGACGGCGCGCTCGGGCTCGCCGGCGCTTTGAGAGCGCGCGTCGTGACTGTTGCCGTTCACGATCCGGAGTCGGCCTCTTCCATGCGGGCCGCGGTTCGTGAACGTCGTGACGCCCGACGAGTCCGGGTTGTGGTCCAGCCCGAGCACTTCGTGGCAGGCGAGGCTCGAGCGGTGATCCGCCACGCGTCGGGTGGACCTGCGCTGCCGCCTGGTCGTCGGACACTCCCGAGCGACGACGGGCTTCACGGTCGCCCGACCTTTTTGTCCAACGCCGAGACGTTCGCGCAGCTGGCCGTACTCGCAAAAAGCGGACCACGTGTTTATGCAGAGCGCGGTGTCGCGGAGGAGCCCGGCACCAGCCTGCTCACGGTGACCGGGGCGGTACGGCGCCCCGGCGTCGTCGAGGTTCCCAACGGAGTCCCGCTGAGCATCATTCTCGAGGCCGCCGGCGGAGAAGGCGAGAGTGCGGTGCTGATGGGTGGCTACCACGGTGCCTGGGTACCGCCGGGCAGCCGCATCGTGTTGTCGCGCCCTGCCCTGCAGCGTTCAGGACTCTCGTTCGGCGCTGGCGTCGTGGCCGTGGTGGGCCCGGACAGCTGCCCGCTGGGCGAGGTCGAGCTCGTTGCGCAGCCGAGCGGCTACAGCGGCATGCGGCGCTCGTCACCGGGCGAGGTGCATGCGCCCACCCGGACGGGGTCACCCGGTTCGTCACGTCGTCTGTGGATCGCTTTGGCGCCGACCTCCTGGACCACGCACGGTACGGCACCTGCGGCCGTCCGGTCATGAGATACCTCGGGTCCGGCGCTGGGGGAGCAGTCGCGGGTGGCCCGATGCCGGTTGTGGCTGAAGGGAGTGTCTCGTGAGCCAGCTCTTGTCACCGGCGAGCACACCACCCAAACCGCAGCCTCGGCTGGAGATCGACTGGACCCGGTGTGACGCCCACGGACTGTGCGCGGCGCTGCTGCCGGAACGGATCCAGCTCGACGAATGGGGATTCCCGGTCTTGGCCGGGGGTGGGCTCGACCCGGAGCTGGTGGGTCATGCTCGACGCGCCGTCCTCGCCTGCCCGGCCTTGGCGCTCCGGCTGGAGACGGCATGATCATGGATGGCTCAACCCGCCCCGCAGAAGATCGCGCGGTACAAGACTCCCCAGCAGCAAATTCGAGTGCCAATGAGCTATCTGCTTTGACCCGGCTTAGGACGATGCGCTGGCGTAGCCTGCGCCTATGAGTGACTCTGACAGCCTGGTGCTCGCGCGTATCGATGAGCTGGTTAAGCAGTTGCTCGACCTCTCCCATGCGCTTTATGCCGAACCAGAGCTGGCCTACCAGGAGGTGCGATCGGCGGCCCGGTGCGCTGACCTGTTGGAGTCTGGCGGGTTCGAGGTCGAGCGAGGCGCGTACGGGTTGCCCACTGCGTTCGCGGCTCGAGGGCAAGGGAGTGGACCACACCTGGTCATCTGCGCTGAGTACGACGCCTTGCCGGCGGTCGGACATGCCTGCGGTCACAACGTGATCGCCGCGGCGGCCGTCGGTGCCGGCCTCGGACTGCTGTCGGTGGCCAGCGAAGCAGGGCTTCGAGTGACGGTGCTGGGCACTCCTGCAGAAGAGGCCGGTGGCGGGAAGGTCGACCTCATCCAAGCAGGCGCCTTCGAAGACGTTGACGCAGCAATGATGATGCACCCAGCGCCGTACGACGAGCCTGGCTCTGTCGGGCTGGCCATCGAGGAATGGTCGGTGGTCGTGCACGGCAAAGCGTCTCACGCCAGCGGGGAGCCCCACCTAGGGCGCAACGCCCTTGATGGGGTGGTGGCTGGCTACTCCGCGGTCGCCATGCTGCGACAACACCTACGGCCGCGTCAACAGGTGCACGGCATCATCACCCACGGCGGTGACGCCCCCAATATCGTGCCGGAACGCGCTGAGGCTGCTTATTACCTTCGGGCTGCAGACATGGCCGACCTCGATGACTTGCGCAGCCGGCTGCGGGACTGTTTCGAAGGTGCTGCTACGTCCACCGGGACGAGCGTCGACATCGTCACGAAGGGCCATGTCTACGAACCAGTCCGCCAGAACGCCGGACTGGTGGCCGCCTTTGCCCATGCTTGCGAACAGATCGGCCGTCCTCTCACCCTTGACCCCGCAGGTCCTAACTTCGGTGGATCGACGGACTTCGGCAATGTGAGCCAGCTCGTGCCGGCGCTGCACGCAGACCTGGCGGTGCATTCCTGGCCGGTGGTGAACCATCAGCGTGAGTTTGCGGATCACTGCGTCGGACCAGCCGGTGACCGCACGCTCGTTGAGGGTGCCAAGGCGATGGCCTTGACAGCACTCGCCTGGGCCGAGAATCCGGCTCTCGTCGATGAGGACGCGAGTGGCATGGCAAGCAGCCGCAGACAGCGACCGGCGACCTTTTGAAGGTTCGACGCCGCAGTCAT
>JBDUAP010000019.1:0-15444 GCA_040004585.1 Sporichthyaceae bacterium | reverse complement strand
GCCAAGCAGGTCGCGGCTGTGCTGCGCGCCGTCGCAGGCGACTTCGACGGCTAGCCGAGCAGCTCGTTCATCGAGCCGCTCCGGAAGCCGCGCGGGTCCAGCTCCGCCACGTCGAAGCCGGCCTCCCGGACCGCGTCGAGAATCCCTGGCGCCGACCCGACCGCGTCGACTTGGTCGTGGTCGACCTCGACCCGCGCCGTGTCACCGAGGTCGCGCACCCGCTGGTTGACGACCTCGATGCCCGCAGCAGCCAGCGCCGCCCGCAAGGCGGTCTCGGCCCGCTCCACCCGCGAAAGCCGGGCAGGAGTGATCTCCACGCCGTAGGCGATCCGGCTGGACAGGCACGCGGCGGCGGGCTTGTCCCAGGTGATCAGCCCCCAACGGCGACTGACCCGTCGTACCTGGTCCTTGGTGAGCCCGGCGTCGAGCAGCGGGGTCAGCGCGCCCCGCTCGGCGGCCGCCCGGATCCCGGGCCGGAAACCCGCGACGGCGTCGTCGGCGTTGGTGCCGGTCGCCACGTTCTCGATCCCGGCACCCGCGGCGATCGGGCCGACGACGTCCAGCAGCTCGGCCTTGCAGAAGTAGCAGCGGTCGCCGGCGTTCGCGCGGTAACCGTCCCGGTCCAGCTCGGCGGTCGCAGGAGTGAGGTGCCGTACGCCGAGGTCTGCCGCGAAGCGTTGCGCCGCCGCGAGCTCAGCAGCAGGCAAACTGCCGGAGACCGCGGTGACGGCGAGCACGCGGTCTGGCCCGAGCGCCCGTGCGGCCGCCGCCAGCAGGAACGCCGAGTCGGTGCCACCGGAGAACGCGACCGCCAGCGAGCCCAGCGCCCCGAGTTCCTTCATTAGGTCGCCGACACGCTGGTCGAGCAGGTAGTCGTCCAGCCAGCCGGCGAAGTCGTGCAAGTCGAGCAGGACGACATCGGCTCCCGCGGCACGCAGGTCCTCTGCGCTGATCGGCCCGCTCGGCACCGCAACACTCACCGCGCCGGCAACCCGAGCGCCCTCGATGTCCGCGACATGGTCGCCGACGTAGACGCTCGCGCCGTGCTCGCGCAGCGCCTCCCCCTTCGCCGGGCCGTACCGCCAGCCGACGACCTCGTCCGCGTGAATCCCGAGGTGGTCCAGGTGCAGGCGGGCGTTGGGTTCGTACTTCGCGGTCACCACGACGACCCGCCCCCCATGACGGTGCACGGCATCGACTGCCTCGCGTGCGCCCGGCAGCGCCGCCGTCGACTCGACGGCGAGCCCCGGGTAGAGAGCCCGGAACCGGTCGCCCATCTCGGCCACCTGGTCGGCGGGGAACCACAGCACAAGCTCGTCGTCCAGCGGCGGGCCGAGCCTGCTCACCGCGGCGGCGCTGTCGATCTCGACACCGGTCTCGGCGGCCAGCGCGTCCCACACCGCGGCGATGCCCGGCCGGGTGTCGACCAGGGTCATGTCGAGGTCGAACCCGACAACGAGAGGAAGCACGCCGCCAGGGTAGGCGCGAGTCAGCGGTTAGCGCTCCGGGCGCTCCTGCGTGGTGGTGCGGTCCCGGTCGGTCAGGTCGACCTGGTCCTGGCTGCTCTGCCGGTCCTCCGCCTGCACGTCCCGGCTCGGCCCGTCGTCGAGCAGCTCGGCGAAGAGGGCCCGGTAGTACACGAATGCCGTGCGCAGGTCCTCCGTGCCGGAGCCATCGCTGCCGTTGTCGGTGCGCATCCGGATGTCGTGGGCCGACCGGTAGTTCTCCACGATCCTCGGGTGGTCGGCGGCGATCATGTCGGCCTTGGTGTCGAAGTCGTCGACCGGATACCCGCGGTCACGCATGACCGCCCCGACCAGCCGGTCGGCGTCGCGCACCGCAGCGTCGGGTGCGTCGACGAAAGCCGACTGCACCTCCATCCAGTCGGTCGTGTAGCGGTCGCGCTGTGCCGGGGTGAGGTCGCGGATCTCCAGCTTGTCCCGCGTCTTGGCCACGTCACCGAGGTGGCTCGCCGCCTCGTCCTCGCTGCCGTGCTCGCTGACCGCCCGGTCGTACTCCGGTCCGAAGCGCTCCCGCAGCTGGTCGCGCTTCTCCGACTGGCGCGCCTTGTTGCGCGCAGAGGCCCAGATCAGGAGCGCGACAACGGCCAGCACGACCAGGGCAATGACGATCATGGTGGTGGTGTTCATGGGTTCCTCCTTGAGGAAGGTCGACCTCAGCCCTACCCGTGGTTACCGCGCTCAAGCGGCAGGAGGCGCAGCGGACAGGCGACTACCGTGGGACGGATGTCCACCGACCGGCCGCGCAGCCTTGCCGACGATCTGCGGGCGCGCGACGACGCCGCACTCGCAGCCCTCCTGCGCGCCCGTCCCGATCTGCTCAACCCGGTGCCCTCTGACCTGGCAGCGCTGGCGGCGCGAGCCACCAGCCGTCCCTCCGTGCAGCGCGCGCTGGACCAGCTCGACCTGTTCACGGTGCAGGTGGTCGAGGTGCTGTGCGCGTTGCCCGAGCCGGTCGCGCCACAACAGGTCAGCGACCTGCTCGGTGCCGACCCGACAACAGCCCTGACCGCCCTGCAGGAGAGGGCGCTCACCTACGGCGATGCCAGCGCCATCCTCGTCGCGCGCACGGTCCGCGAGGTCGTCGGCTCACCCGCCGGGCTCGGTCCCCCCGCCGAGCAGGCGTTGGCGACCTACGGCCCGGCCCGGCTCGAGCGGCTCTCCGCCGACCTCGGGCTGCCCGTCGCAGGTGACCCGGTCCTCGCGGCGCGGCAGGTCGCCGACGTACTCGCGGATCCCACCCGACTTCCCGGCCTGCTCGCCGACGTCAGCCCCGAGGCCCGCGACGCACTCGCCGGGCTGACCTGGGGACCCCCGACCGGCCGCGTCGAGCGGGCCCGGCGCGACGTCGACATCGCGACCGCGCACTCGCCGATCGACGAGCTGCTCGCCCGCGGCCTGCTGGTCGCATCCGCCGCAGACAGCGTGGTGCTCCCCCGCGAGGTCGGGCTGCATCTGCGCGGCGGGCGGGTGCACGCCGAGGCGGCCCCGGATCCGCCCTCGTTGGACGTCACCGAGCGCGACGTTGCGCAGGTCGACCGAACGGCCGCCGGGGCGGCGTTCACCGTTGTCCGTCTCGTAGAGGAACTTCTCGAGCTCTGGGCCGAGGACCCACCCAAGGCGCTGCGGGCCGGCGGCATCGGCGTCCGGGAGCGGGGCCGGGCGATGGCCGCGCTCGACCTCGACGAGGCCGGGCTCGCGCTCGTCGCGGAGGTCGCGGCGGCCGCCGGGCTGCTCGCGGTCGGGTGCGACCTGGACGAGGCCTGGCTGCCGACCACCGCGTACGACGGGTGGCTGGGCCAGGACGTCGCCGAGCGGTGGGCCGATCTGGTCGAGGCGTGGCTCGCGACGACCCGCGCCCCCGGGCTGGCCGGGCGCACCGACGATCGCGGCCGCACGATGGCTCTGCTCGGACCGGAGCTGGACCGATCCGTCGCGCCGCAGCTGCGCCGGGCTGCCCTCGATGAACTGGCCGCGGCGCCGCCAGGTGCGGCAGCGAGTACCGAGTCGGTCCTCGCCCGGCTGCGCTGGCAGGCGCCCCGCCGCGGCGGCCGGCTGCGCGACGACCTCGTGACGGCCGCGTTGCACGAGGCGGAGACCCTGGGCCTGGTCGGTCGCGGTGCGCTGAGCAGCCCGGCGCGCACGTTGCTCGCAGGCAACGGGGACGCGGCGGTGCGCGCCCTCGCCGCACTCTTGCCTGAGCCGCTGGACCACGTGCTGCTGCAGGCCGACCTGACCGCGGTGGCGCCCGGTCCCCTGCAGAGCGACCTTGCAGCCCGGCTGCGGATGGCCGCCGACGTGGAGTCCACCGGCGGTGCGACGGTCTACCGGTTCAGCGACAGCTCGGTGCGTCGGGCGCTCGACGCCGGCTGGTCGAGCACTGATCTGCTCGGCCTGCTGGAGCGTCACTCGCGGACGCCGGTGCCGCAGCCCCTGAGCTATCTCGTCGAGGACGTGGCCCGGCGGCACGGACGGATCCGGGTGGGTGCGGCCTCGTCGTACCTGCGCTGCGACGACGAGGCGTTGCTCGGCGAGATCGCGGCGGACCGTCGGCTGGCTGCGCTGCGGCTGCGCCGGCTGGCGCCGATGGTGCTTGCCGCGCAGGCGCCGCCCGACATGGTGCTCGAACGGCTGCGGGCGGTGGGTTACGCGCCGGCCGCCGAGACCCCCGAGGGCGACGTCCTCGTGCATCGGGCCGACGCCAAGCGCGCTCCGGTACGACGTCGCGCCCCCCGGTTGGTCAGCACCACCCCGAGTGCGTCGCCGGCGTTGCTCGACGCGGCGGTCCGTGCCGTCCGGGCGGGTGACCGCGCCCTCACGGCGATCAAGCGCCGCGACGTCGAGACCGGCGACTCGACGGACGGGTCGACGCGGCTGCCGCGGAAGGGGACGGCCGACATCCTGGCCCTGCTGGCGGAAGGGGTCCGTGGTCGCACGGCGCTGTGGGTCGGATACGTCAACGCTGAGGGGCACGCGACCCAGCGCGTGGTCGAGCCGATCAGCGTCGAGGGCGGTTACGTGACGGCGTACGACCACCTGCGCGACGAGGTGCGGACATTCGCGATCCACCGGATCACCGGCGTATCACACATAGACGAAACAGCCTCGTAACTTTCGAGCGGTTGGATAGGCCGCTGGAGGGTGAACCGGCGTCCATCACGGGGCGTCTGGTTCGTAGGAGGTGTCCCGTGCAGCAGGTGCGAATGCAGCGGCGTCCTGCGCCCAAGCGCGCGGAAGAGCCGACGGCCAGTGGCCGGATTGTGACAGCCAGCGACACGACCAGCGCAGACGTTGTCCTCGCCCAGATCGAGGCACTTCTCGCCGAGGCCTGATTGACGCGGTCACGCCATTTGCTCGCCTGAGCGACAATGGGATGTGACCGACGGCCCGCTCATCGTCCAGTCCGACAAGACCCTCCTGCTCGAGGTCGACCACGACCGCGCCCAGGACTGCCGTCGGGCCATCGCGCCGTTCGCGGAGCTCGAGCGCTCCCCGGAGCACGTGCACACCTACCGACTCACGCCACTCGGCCTGTGGAACGCCCGCGCCGCCGGGCATGACGCCGAGCAGGTCGTCGACGTGCTCCTGGAGTACAGCCGCTACGCCGTCCCCCACGCCTTGCTCGTCGACGTCGCCGAGACGATGGCCCGCTACGGCCGGCTGCGGCTGGAGAAGCATCCCGTGCACGGCCTGGTTCTCATCACGACCGATCGCGCCGTGCTCGAAGAGGTCATCCGCAGCAAGCGGGTGCAACCGCTCGTCGGGGAGCGCGTCGATCCCGACACGGTCACCGTGCACCCGTCCGAGCGCGGCCACCTCAAGCAGGTGCTGCTCAAGCTCGGCTGGCCGGCGGAGGACCTGGCCGGCTACGTCGACGGCGAGGCGCACGCCATCGGCCTGGTCGAGGACGGCTGGTCGATGCGCAACTACCAGCGCGAGGCGGTCGAGGGCTTCTGGCACGGCGGCTCCGGCGTCGTCGTACTCCCGTGTGGTGCCGGCAAGACCATCGTCGGCGCGGCTGCGATGGCCCGCGCGCAGGCGACGACTCTCATCCTGGTGACCAACACGGTCGCGGCCCGGCAGTGGCGACACGAGCTGCTCAAGCGCACGACGCTCACCGAGGACGAGATCGGCGAGTACTCCGGATCGCGCAAGGAGGTCCGACCGGTCACCATCGCGACGTACCAGGTCATGACCACGCGCCGGAAGGGCGTTTACACCCACCTCGAGCTGCTGGACGCGCGCGACTGGGGGCTGGTCGTGTACGACGAGGTGCATCTCCTTCCGGCGCCCATCTTCCGGATGACCGCGGACCTGCAAGCTCGCCGCCGTCTCGGTCTCACCGCGACGCTCGTGCGTGAGGACGGCCGTGAGGGTGACGTCTTCTCGCTGATCGGCCCCAAGCGCTTCGACGCGCCATGGAAGGACATCGAGGCGCAGGGCTACATCGCGCCGGCCGACTGCGTCGAGGTGCGCGTGACGCTGTCGGAGTCGGAGCGGCTGGCCTACGCGACCGCTGAACCCGAGGACCGCTACCGGTTCGCATCGACCGCGCCGTCGAAGACCCGCGTTGTGGAGCGGCTCGTCGAGCAGCACCGCGGCGAGCAGATGCTCGTCATCGGCCAGTACCTCGACCAGCTCGACGAGCTCGGTGAGCTCCTCGATGCACCGGTCATCAAGGGCGAGACGACGGTCAAGGAGCGCGAGCGGTTGTTCGAAGCGTTCCGCAGCGGTGAGGTGTCGCTGCTCGTCGTGTCGAAGGTCGCGAACTTCTCCATCGACCTGCCCGAGGCCACCGTCGCGATCCAGGTGTCCGGCACGTTCGGCTCCCGACAGGAGGAGGCGCAACGGCTCGGGCGCATCCTGCGGCCCAAGGCCGACGGGCGCTCGGCACGCTTCTACGCCGTGACCGCACGCGACACCCTCGACCAGGAGTACGCCGCGCACCGTCAGCGGTTCCTCGCCGAGCAGGGCTACGCCTACCGCATCGTCGACAGCGAAGACCTGCCCACCCTGGACCTGCCCCCGCAGTGACCCGGCGCGGTCACAAGTCCTTGCGTACGAACGACGCCGCCGCCAGACCCCAGACCATCGCCACCCACACTGCGGCCCAGGCGAGGTAGGCGGCGGTCAGCCGTGCATCGCTGAGGAACGGGAAGGCCGCGACGTCCGGTCCGCCGAATGTGGCGAACACAGAAGGGTCCTGGAACGCGTGCATCGCGCCTTGCCACAGTCCGTCGGTGGGCAGCAGCATCCGTGACACGGTGCCGACGCGAGCGACGGAGTCGTTGCCGAGGGACTCGCCCACGCCACCCACCACACCGGCCACCCAGGTGGTGCCGAACAAGCCGACCGCGACGACACCCGAGGCCATCGGCGAGATCGCTGTCGAGAGCAGCACGGCGAGGGTGAGCAGCACGGTCGTCTGCGCGGCGAGCAGCGCGAGTGCGGTCGCCGGGTCCGGCGGCCAGTAGTCCGCCGTTGCCCGGACGACGAGGCACTGAGCCAGTCCGGCGAGGACGACGAAGCCGCTGCCGAAGGTGACCAGCCCCAGCCACTTCCCCAGCAGGAAGGCGGACCGTCGGATCGGCCGGGCCAGTACGGCGAGCGCAATGCCCGACTCCGTTTCGCCCGCCAGCGTGGGGCCCGCGAGGAAGGCGGTTCCCAACGCTGCGATAAGGCTGAAGCCGAACATCACCAGGTTGAGCAGGATCGAGGCGGTGAGCCGCGCCTCGCCGCTGGTGAGGGCGCTGCCACCCGACTCCGATGCCAGCTTGGCGAAGCCCCAGGCGCTGAGCGCCAGCAGCAGGACGGTGAGGACAGCGAGGGCGAGCAGCACGCGCCGCCGGGACGCCTCGCGCAAGGTGAGAGCGGCGATGGTGAGCACCGTCCGAGTCGTCGTCACTGTCCGGCCTCCGCCCGCGCGTCGGCGCCGTCGCGCAGGATGCCGAGCAGGCGCTCCTCCAGGCTGATCCGCGCGGGCTCGACCGCGTGCACCCGCACTCCCAGGGCGACGAGGTCGGCCACCAAGTCAGGAACGGCTGACCCGTCGGCGTCGGCCGGCAGCAGGAGGACGAACCAGTCGCCGTCCGGGTGGACGTCGCCGGTCGCGGCCAGGCGCGTCTTCGCTGCTGGGGAGAGGTCGCTCAGGTGCAGCCGGAGCTCGCGCTGGCCCAGCAGTTCAGCGAGGGTGCCCGATGCTGCGACCCGTCCCCGGTCGAGGATGACGACCCGGTCGCAGACCCGCTCGACCTCGCCGATCAGATGCGAGTTCAGCAGGACCGCGACGCCGCGCGCCTTGAGGGCCAGCACGATGTCGCCGTCGTCGGCTCGCCCGAGCGGGTCCAGCGCGCTGGTGGGCTCGTCCAGGATGGCCAGGTCGGGCCGGGCCACCAGGGCGACCGCCAGCCCGAGGCGCTGCTGCATCCCCTTGGAGAAGCCGCCCACGCGGTCGCCGGCGCGCTCGCCCAGGCCCACCAGCGCGAGACAGTCGCGCTGCTCCTGCGCCGTGACGTCGATCCCGGACAGCCGCACGTGCAGGGCCAGCACCTCGGCCGCGCTCAGCCAGGGCTGGTAGCGGAAGAGCTCGGGCAGGTAGCCGATGCGGGCGCGGGCGGCCGGGTCGGTCGCGGGCCGCCCGAGGAGCATCACCTCGCCCGAATCGGGCTGGACCAGGCCGAGGAGCATCTTGATCACCGAGGTCTTGCCCGCCCCGTTGGGGCCGAGCAGCCCGACGATCTCGCCGCGGCCCACCTCGAGGGACACGTCCTCGACGGCGAGCTGCCGGCCGTACCGCTTGCGCAGGCCCGAGCACCAGACGGCAGGCGCCGACGGCAGGCTCTCAACCAGCTGCGCTGCCTCGCGGAGCGCGGCGTCGCCCGAGGTGAGGTCGGCTGCCGTCACTTGAGGCCTCGGGCGACCGCCAGGATCTCGTCGGTGTCCAGCGAACCTGCAACGACATTCACCGCGCCATCGTTGACCCACACGACGGCCGCCATCGACTTGTCTCGTGAGGTGAGCACCGTTGCCGACTCTCCATGCACCTGCGCCGACGAGGTGGTGACTTGGTCGGAAGGCACCAGCAGCGGCAGGGTCGACCCGTCCGCGGTGAACGTGCGCAGCTGAGCGGCGAGGTCGTCGGGCATACCAGGCAACGACAGCAGGTAGTCGCGCACCGTCTCGAACGCGACTCCGGAGGAGAACGCCGTGGGCGCGACGGCGCGACCGACGAGGAGGGCGGGCGCCCCGGCGGAGGACGACCAGACCTGAGCCACTCCCGGGCCGGCAACCAGCCGCACGTGACTCCCGTCCAGACCCGCAGGCGGAGGCGGCAGGGACGCCCCGGCCTTTGCGGCGGCCTGAGCGGCGCGCTTGGCCGAGAAGGTGAAGGTGGCCGTCACCTTGCCGCCCACCTGATAGACCGACGTGCCGCTGACCCCGCGGGGCAGGGCCGTGACCTTGGGTACGTCGAGGCCGCTCTCCGCCATCGCGGCTGCCGCGTCGGCGACCTCGTGCGCGTCCTGGTCACCGGTCACCGCGAGGTCGCCGTACGCGCTCAGGTCGGGCAGGGCAATGAGATCGGCTGTGCGGATGCCGACCGGAGCGACCTGCTCAGTCCGGAAGATCTGCAGCCAGTCGCTGGCGGCAGCGGTGCCGGCACCGGCCAGGACGACGGCGACGGCGAGCACCGCGACGACCGGACGACGCAGGATCCCTTGCGTCCGGCCGGAACGGGCCGACGCGTGGGCACGCTCAGGTCCGGTGCCGGGCAGCGCGGCGGCCAGGCGACGCCAGGCCGCGGGGACGTCGACGTCCGTGTCCCCGTCGGCCGCCAGGGCGGCCTCGACGAGCGTCGAGTCCTCGCGCATGACGGCCAGCTCGCCGAGGCACTGCGTGCAGGCGGCGAGGTGCTCGCGGTCGGAGTCGGCCACGCCCGCGGGCTCGTCGAGCAGCCGGCGCAGAACGCCTTCAGTTGGATGACGCATGACGGTTCAACTCCTTGCGAAGAGCGGATTCGGCGCGCCGCACGGTGGTGCCGATGCTGCCGGGGGACAAGTCGAGTGCCGCGGCGACATCGGCGTAGCTCAGGCCGCTGTGCCGCAGGACGAGGGCCATTGCCTGCTTGCGAGGCAACTCGGCAAGCGCCGCGCGCACCCGGCTGCGCTCCTCGAGGGTCACCACTCTCTCAGCCACGTCGGGTACGACGGCGTCCTCCGCCGCAGCGGCGGTCTCCTCGCGCGACGCGCGACGTCGCCCCGATCGGAGCAAGTTCAGCGCGGTGTGGGCGGCGGCGACGGAGAGCCAGCCGCCGGCCTCTCCGGCCGGCACCGATGAGCGGCTGAAGGAGAGGAACACCTCCTGGGCGACGTCCTCGGCCTGGTCCCGAGAGCCTAGGACCCTGGATGCCACGGCCACGACCTGCTGGTAGTCACGGCGGAATACCTCGTCCAGGTCGGCGCGCACGGTACCGCGGACCGAACCAGACACCGCCACGCGCCTCTTCCTCTCGTCGCGCCCCTCCGCAACTCCGGAGACCCCTCCCGGCACCGCCAGCACGGCCGCGGGCGCAGCGTGTCCATGCTGAATCAGGTCCATGTCACTACAGCACCGCCGGGGCCAGGAATGTGACATCGGCACTCAGTGAGCCCCGCAACCCGTCAACCAGGCGAGTCGGAAATCCGGACCAAGGACGGCCCCCGCGTGGCCTGCAGGTCGTGTGCGACGTGCTCGGCCCGGCGCAGTGCCCGCAGGATGTTGCGGCCGGCGATCCGGCGCAGCTCGTCGTCGGAGTAACCGCGTGAGCGCAGCTCGGCGAACAGGATCGGGTAGGTCGACACGTCCTGCAGCCCCTCCGGCATGAACGGCACACCGTCGTAGTCGCCACCGATGCCGACCGCGGCGATTCCGGCGACGTCGCGGACGTGGTCGACGTGGTCGGCGACCTGCGCGACGGTGACCGCCGCGAACGAGTGGCCGGCTCGGCGCTTCTCCATCAGCGACTCGACCTCCTCGGGCGCGTCCGGGTTTTCACCCCGAAGCCTGCGCTCCTCATCGTGGTCGGCCTTCCACACGTCCGCGATCTCCTGCGAGAGGAACCCGGGCACCAACGTCACCATGCACACACCGCCGTTGTCGGGCAGCTGGGCCAGGACGTCGTCGGGCACGTTGCGCGGGTGATCGCACAAGGCGCGGGCCGAGGAGTGCGAGAAGATCACCGGGGCCTCGGCGACCCGCAGCGCCGCGTGCATCGTGGCCGGCGCAACGTGGCTGAGGTCGACCAGCATGCCGAGCCGGTTCATCTCGCGCACGACCTCCTGGCCGAAGGCAGTGAGCCCGTCGTGCTCGGGCTCGTCGGTCGCCGAGTCGGCCCACGGGTTGTTGTGGTTGTGCGTCAGCGTCATGTAGCGGGCGCCGAGCGCGTAGAGCATGCGCAGCGCGCCGAGTGACGCACCGATCGACTGGCCGCCCTCCATCCCGGCGAGCGACGCGATGCGACCCTGGGCCGCGATTCGGTCCACGTCGTCAGCGGTGAGCGCGAGCTCGAAGTCCTCGGGATAGCGGCGCACCATCTGGTGCAGCCCGTCCAGCTGTTCCAGGGTCGCCGTCACCGCCTTGTCGCCGGGCAGGTCGGACGGGACATAGACCGACCAGAACTGCGCGCCGACCCCGCCGGCCCGCAACCGCGGCAGGTCTGTCATCAGCGACGGGACCGACCCGGAGATGTCCAGCCGGCCGAAGTCGTAGGCCGCCTTGGTCCGCAACTCCCACAAGAGGTCGTTGTGCCCGTCGACGAGTGGGGCGCCAGAAAGTACGTCGTGCAGCTCGGTGAGGTCGCTCATGCGCCGCCACGCTAGCGGCAGATCGCAGTAGGCTGCCGCGCCGGGAGGCCGGGTGAGACATCTGCCGGAGGCGTGGTTGCGGGCAGCGGCCGCCGTCGGTGCCCGCGGCGACGTGGCGCAGGCAGGCGCCGAGCTGTTGGGTCGTTATGCGGAGCCGCACCGCCGCTATCACGACCTGGCCCACCTCGACGACGTGCTGCGCCAGGTCGACGAGCTCGCTACCCACGCCGGCGATGTACACGTCGTACGGCTGGCAGCGTGGTTCCACGACGCCGTATACGACCCGACCGCATCGGACAACGAGGAACGCAGTGCCCTGCTCGCGCAGACGACCTTGGCGGACCTGCGCGTCGACGACCGCATCGCCGCCGAGGTGGCGCGCCTGGTCCTCGGCACCGCCGACCACGCGCCGGCACCGGGCGACCTCGACACCGAGGTTCTCTGCGACGCCGACCTGGCGATCCTGGCGTCCGGCCCCGAGCGCTACCAGGTGTACGTCGACGCGGTCCGCGCGGAGTACGGGCACGTAGACGATGCGGCGTTCGCGAACGGCCGGGCTGCAGTCCTGCGCGGCTTGCTCGCCCGCGACCCGTTGTTCAGCACATCGACCGGGCGTGACCGGTGGGAAGCCGCGGCTCGGGCGAACGTCACCGCGGAGCTCGCCCGGCTGACCGAGGGCTGAAGGATCGGTCAGCGCAGGTCGAGCCGCATCAGCACGCGGGGAAACCCATTGATCACCGAGCTGGTGTCAGCCGCCTTCGTGAAACCGGCGCGCTCGAACAGCTTCCTGGTGCCGACGTAGGCCATCGTGAGGTCGACCTTCTTGCCGTCGTTGTCGACCGGGTAGCCCTCGATTGCAGCTGCGCCATGAGCACGGGCGAACTCGACGGCGCCGGCGAGCAGGTGGTGGGAGATCCCGGTGCCTCGATGTCCGGGACGGACCCGGATGCACCACACCGACCACACCTCGACATCGTCGATGTGCGGGATCTTGCGGTTGCGGGCGAAGCTCGTGTCGGCGCGCGGATGGACGGCGGCCCATCCCACGACCTCGTCACCGTCGTAAGCGAGCACGCCGGGCGGCGGATCCTCCTGCACCAACTGCTTGACGCGCTTCCCACGAGAAGGGCCTCGAGGCTCCAGGTTCTCCTTGGACGGGATCCGATAGCTCAGGCACCAGCAAACATTCGCATCGGGCCGCTTCGGCCCCACGATCGTCCCGACATCATCGAAGGTGCTCGCAGGACGGACCTCGATCGTCATGACTCGGCGGCATGCCGGATGGCGCGACGCGCGTCGGCGTGCACCGTCGACTCGTAGCCGATCAGTGCCACGAGGACCGTGGCGAGCAGACCGAGGGAAGCCAGCGCCGGCAGCTGCCAGGCCACCGGGACCAGCGCGATCAATACCCCGACCGTCACCGCACGCTGCCGGTTGAGCGACTTGACGTTGCGCAGCCGGAAGGCCACGTGGGCAAGCAGGTAGAGCGCCACCCCGCCGTACAGGGCGAGCAGCGGGATGCCAGTCAATGGATCCGTGAGCTCGTGGTGCTCAGTGTCGGCGACGTACCCGATGACCTTCTTCAGGCCGAGCGCGAGGAACACGATGCCGGCCAGCATCGGGAAGTGCAGGTAGGTGTAGGAGTCGCGACCCAACCGCGCGCGCTCGGCTCCCTGTGCACGGTGCAGAACCCGTTCCGCGACCGGTGCCACCACGTCGAAGTAGGCCCACCACATCGCGACGGCGATGCCCAGCCCGAGGACGACGGCAGTGACGAGCGGAGCGGACACGGGCTCGTCCGCGGCGCCCACGCCGAGGGCGACGATGGACTCGCCGAGCGCGATGATGATGACGAGGCCGTGCCGCTCGGCGAAGTGCGCTGGGGCATTAAGCCGCCACCCCTCAGCGCCACCCAGGTAGATCCCGACGTAGTCCACGGTCACTGCCACGGCCCAGACGATCAGCTGGGCAGTGGCGTCCAGGAAGGAGCCCGCGATGACCAGCCCGGCGAAGACCGCGACGGGCACGGCGGTGCGGACCAGCTGCATCTGCAGGCCGCGGTCGTCGCCTGCGGCCACGGCATAGACCAGCAGGTGCATGACACGCACGAGGACCACCGCGACGGCGAGCGTCAGCGGGCCGTACCACCCGCCCTCGATGTCGTCGAACGACTCCACGATCGCGAGAGCCGCCACGAACAGGGGCATCATCGCCAGCACGACACCGGCCCGGACGACGCCCTCGTCCGCCTTCGCCTGGTTGCCCAGCCACGCGTAGGCGCACCAGGCGAACCACAGCATGCACAGCACCACGACGCCGCGTGTGACGCCGATCCATGTCGTGTCCGCTGCGAGGAGCGCCGTCACCTGGGTCAACGCGTAGACGAACACGAGGTCGAAGAGCAGCTCCAGCGACGTCACCCGGTGGGACTCGTCGGTGCTCTCGAAACGGAGCCGCTCGCGGACCGTCATCGATGGTCTCCTTTTCGCTGCCGCAGGCCGGACGCGCGCAGTCGGGTGATCAGCTCGCGGCCACTGACCGCCTGGGCGCCCAGCGCGATCGCATCGTCGCGCAGGCCGGCCGGCAGGTCGTAGTGGTCGCCCTGGAACGCGCGGCGTGGGATGCCCAGCGCCTCGGCCAGGGCATGCAGCTCGTCGTACGACGTGTCACTGACCAGATGGCACCAAAGCCGGTCGCGAAACGGCCAGATTGGTTCGTCCACGAGCACGGTCATGTGCACAATGCTGCCGTGACCGACTGTCTGCTCGCCGCACGAGCCCTCGTCGTGCACGATCTGGCGGCGCGGCGGATGGACTCCGCGCACAACGTCTCGATCGTCGACGAGGTGCTCAGCGCCCGCCGGTGGTGGGTCGAGCAATGGCCGGACGGCCAGGCCTACGTCGCCTGCCTGGTCGCCCAGGACGTGCAGGAGGCGCTGCTGGAGACCGTCGGCCGCTGGCCGCTGTGCTCCCTGCATGAGGACGCCGAGCAGCCGCACGAGCTGCGGGTCACCCCGGACCTCGGCCCGGACCCGCAGTGGATGTGCGAGGAAGCCGGCTGCGTCGTGGCGCCCATCGGTGCCCTCAGCACCTGAGCGTTGCGCCCGCACCCCGCCGTTGTGTCCGAACAACCGTGCGAGTACCTCCACGGGAGGTCTCGGACACAACGGTGAGTGAGGGGGCTGTGGACAACGGTGCCGGCCGGATGGGCGGAGTTCTCTAGCGTTTCTGGCAACGACATCCCGTCGACCAGGAGGCACTGATGACCGCGTTCCGCGTCACCCCAGCAGAGCTGATGGAGCTCTCCCGTCAGGTTTCCGGCACCGCCGGCTCGATCGAGGCCGAGCTCGGCGGCTTACGCGGCCGGGTCGCCCCGATCGGTGCCAGCTGGAACGGCCAGGCCCAGGAGCGCTTCCAGGTGCTCTACGAAGAGTGGAACCGCAGCGCCCAGGGCCTTCAGCAGGCCCTCGCCGGGATCAGCCAGCTGCTCAACCAGGCAGGCATGAGCTACGACGACGCCGAGCGGCGCATCGCCGGCAGCTTCGCCGGCCGCTGACGGAGTTCGAGCGTCCTCGCGGTCAACATGAATGACGAAGGGCGGCCCCTCCGGAGAGGAACCGCCCTTCGGCCGTGCGTGTTCAGCGCGTCATGAGCTCCTGGATCAGAAGTCCATGCCGCCCATGCCGCCGTCGCCACCGGGAGCGGCCGCGCCGGCCTTCTCGGGCTTGTCGGCGATGACGGCCTCGGTGGTGAGGAAGAGGCCGGCGATGGACGCGGCGTTCTGCAGCGCCGAGCGGGTGACCTTGGCCGGGTCGATGATGCCGGCCTTGATCATGTCGACGTACTCGCCGGTCGCTGCGTCCAGTCCGTGCCCGGTCTTGAGGCTGCGGACCTTCTCCACCACGACGCCGCCCTCGAGGCCGGCATTGATGGCGATCTGCTTGAGCGGGGCCTCCAGCGCGATCTTCACGATCGTCGCGCCGGTCGCCTCGTCACCTTCGAGGTCGAGCTTCTCGAAAGCGGTGACCGAGGCCTGGATCAGCGCCACGCCACCACCGGCGACGATGCCCTCCTCGACGGCAGCCT
>JBDUAP010000242.1:0-4563 GCA_040004585.1 Sporichthyaceae bacterium | reverse complement strand
CGGCGCTTCGGCCGCAGTGGTTCGCCCTGATGCTGCAGGTGTCCTTCGTCGGGGGCGTCACCGGCGAATACGTCGACTTCAGCACCGCGCAGCGCGCGGCGTTCACGATGCTCGCCGAGCGTCAGGGGATCGAGATCGGTCCCGACGACGCAGCATCGATGGTCGACCGGATGAGCGCGCTGCCGGCGTACCCGGAGGTGGCGGCTGCGCTCGAGCAGCTGCGCGACACCCCGCTGCAGGTGGTGGCCCTGACCAACTCCGTCCAGCAGGTCGCCGAGGCCCAACTCACCGCCGCCGGGATCCGGCCCCTGTTCGACAAGGTCGTCTCCGCCGACAGCGTGCAGCGCCTCAAGCCGGCCCGGGAGCCCTATGCCGCCGTCGCCGAGGCATGCGGGACGCCGATCGACGAGGTGCGGCTGGTGGCGGCGCACTGGTGGGACATCACCGGTGCCCTGAGTGCAGGTTGCAAGGCGGCGTTCGTCGCGAGGCCCGGGGCTGTGCTCAGCCCGGTCGGCCCACGGCCGGACATCGTCGAGCCCACCCTGGACGCGGTCATCGCCCGCATCGTCGAGGTGGACCTGTCGCCGGCGTAGCCGTGCCTGAATTGCTGGCGCACCTCACCCGGGCTAGGCCGACGCCGCGGTGGGCACGACATTCGTTGCAGGCCGCCTTCGACGACACCGCCATCGGCACCGTCGACATCGAAGGTCGATGACCCGAGTTGAAGGGCTTCTTCATCCCGGGCCGCCCCGGCGAAGAGTCGTGACCAGCGCGCCAGGTGTGGCCACTCTGGTGGTCAAGACGACGCCGGCGTTGGCCAGGGTGTTGGAGGCGAAACACATGGCGTCGGCGCGCTCCGCCAGGTCGCGGACCCGATCAACCGGCTCCTCCGTCTCGACCCTCACGTCATAGGCGATGTCACGGAACGCTCCGTCAACCAGGACCCGGTCGAAGTGCGCAAGCGCAGACACGCTTAGCCCGTCCAGGGAGAATCCCTCGGCAATCGCCAACGACACGTAGTGGTTCGCTAGACAGGATGCGGCGCCAGCGAGGAAGAAGGCCAACGGATTCGGCGCCGTATCGCTGCCGCCGCGCTCGAACGGTTCGTCGACGACGAACTTGAAGTCCCGCTTGCGGACGTGGAACGGACCGGTGCCCGGACCGATCCAGTCGACCACAACTCGGTCGGCGGCCAGCGTTCCAGGGTCCGCAACGCGCCGCGACTCCAGATCGGCCACCACCAGCGACCTAACCTCATCCTCCACGCCAGCACCTTGGCACGGCATCCCGGTGAACGCCACGCCACGCACCCAACCCCTGACCGCAGTGCCACCCGATGGACCCGGGCCCGCCACACCCTTCTTCGCACGTGACGCTTCTGCTCGCGCCGTCATGTCGGCCGCAGCCTCGACCGGCTCTACGCGCGGCGCCGCCGGGCGCCCGTGGCGACCACTGAAACCGCCGCTGCCGCACGCAGGCGGCGGCCCCGCGCATTTGGAGAGGTTAGCTGCCCGCATCGTACGGCCCCGGGCCGGGGCACACTGGGTGATGGGTGGCTGACGGGCACGCCCACCCTGGCGCCGCTTGAAATGCGAAGGCGAGATGCCGTGTATGTGGTCGTGGCGGTCGAGGCACGAGAGGGCCCGCCGGCCCTGGCCACGGGACGGGCATGGCAACAACTGGTCCGGACGACCGTTCCTGTCGGCCTGCGGCACGCCGTTCCGCGGCTCGTGGCGGTCTCCCCTGCCCCACTGGTCGCGTTGTGCGGCGCCGACCTGAGGGATTGGGCGGTCTTCCCGCGAAAGGAGTTCGCGCCGAAGCACCCAGCGAGCTGTCAGCGGTGCGGTCAATTGGTTGCCTCCGCCGGGGAGCCCAGCGAGCAGGACTGACCGGACCGGGCGGCACGATGTCCTCCCGGCCTAAAGGGCGAGCTGGGCGACAACTTCGTGGTGTGGAGTTGACCCGCTTTCGCGGACACTTCGTAACAGCGGGCCCCGGGGTTGCATCGCGACTGCTTGGACAGGGCGTCGTGCCTCGAAAGCCGCGGGTGCGCCAAGTGCCAATTGAGAGGGATCTGACCGCGAGGGTCCCTGCCCATTGCGCGAGGCGAACCGTCGATTGGGAAAGGTCTCGGCGCGGCGTCAGTTGATGTGATGATCTTGCGCACATGCCGATGACCGGAAGTCGCCTCCGGCCTAGCGAATCAAGGAGAGCCCCCTCGCAGCACTCGAGTCATGGACTCTCCGACGTGCGTCTATCCGCCCACATAGACGCGGCTCAAGCGGTGCGTGAGCGACCGGCTCCCCACGTCGAACAGTTGCTGACGCACTACTTTCGCCAGATCGGTCAGTGTCGCGGTCATGCCACCCGGCTACGAACTGCTGCACGTGCTCGGCAAGGGCGCCAAGCCAGCTGACATCCCGCTACCGATCCCGGTGCTGCGCGCGGTCCGGGACGCCGTCGACGGCCGCACCACCGGCCCGATCCTGCGGACCCGTAGCGGACGGCGGATGGACCGAGCCGGCGCCAGCCGCGCGCTCACCAGGGTCGCGCACGCCGCCGGAATCACCCGGCCGATCAGCCCGCACGGGCTGCGCCGCACCTTCTGCACCACCGGGCTGGTCGCTGGCATCAGCATCCGCGACATGCAGTACGCGATGCGCCATGCCGATCCGCGCACCACGATGCGCTACGACATGGCCAAGGCCAACCTCGACCGGCACGCCGCCCACGCCGTCGCCGCCTACCTCGCCGGCATGAGCACCGGCTGACAACCCATCGACCCTGGCCAGACACCGAACCCACCGGCACTATTGACCGGTGACCGACGACGGCGATCCAGCGGTGTCAGTGGAAGATCAGTTCGCAGCGATCGGAAGCCTCGGACAGGTTCTGGATGACGTCGATGTCGAGTACTGGCTCTTCGGCGGGTGGGCCGTCGACTTCTGGGTGGGTGCTGTCACCCGCCCGCACGGTGACATCGACGTGGCGGCGTGGCGAGCGGACTTCGACGTCATACGGTCTGCTCTTGTTGCTGCGGGTTGGGTGCACACGCCCGCCAAGGAGGATGTGGTGGGAACCCGGTACCGAATGCGGACGGCCGAGTTGGAGTTCACCTTCGTCGAGTCAGGCGAGGGCGGTGAGGTCGTCGTACCTCTTCCGACCGGCTCGGTCGTCTGGTCCCATCGTCTCCGTTTGGAGACGTCCGCCTGCAGGTTCGCGGCGTCAGCTCTCGGGTCATCCCGCTCACCGTCCTGAGGCAGGGCAAGTCAGTGCCACGCGAGGACGCCGTGCAAGCCGCCAAGGATCGCGCAGACTTCGAAGCCCTGTCTCGCGTGGCGGACCGCCCATTGGTGCCGTTGTAGCGCGGGTGATCTGGCGCACACGGGCCATTGATCCGCCATCATCAGTGCCTGCCTGCCTACTGGATCTGCGCCGCGTTCACGCTGATCAGCGCATGCGTGAGTCTCGGATATTCGACGGCCGCCGTGGTCGCGGCCAAGAATGCGGGAGGAGTCTCGGCGGAGTACGCGCTCGCTCGGAGCCTCGCACTCGTGACGGTTGCGATCGTCCCCATCGCCGGTGAGCGACGCGAATGGTTGCTTGCGGCGGCGGTGGCGATGATCTTGGTGCAGGCTTTAGATGCGGTCATCGGCCGACGTATCCACGACACGCTAAAGACCATAGGCCCAGCTGTGACGGCAGCCGTCAACCTCGCGTTGCTTGCCTGGTACCTCAGGTCCTGACCTCGCGAGGGACTATGCCACGCGCCTACGTGCCGTTCCAGAACAGTCGCCGTCGAGGGCGGGACCGCGCGCCGCCGCATTCCGCTATCGAGCTCAGCCGCCATCCTGTGCAGGATGGTGGAGCGCTCCGACTCCCAGACACCCCGACCCCGCTCACGCCGGGTCTGGTATGACCGGGCAAGCACGTCACGCAGCAGGAGCACGCTGCCGACGACCTCGTGCGTCTCTACTCCACGCGGGATGATGCGCTCAGACAGTGCGCTCAGACAGGTCGTGGGCGTAATGCTGCAGCGCCTCGACGCTCCCAGTCTCAAGAACCTCGACGTAGTTGTCGTAGACCGACGTGGTTTCCGTTGCCATCTCCTTCGGCGTCATGGCGTGGAGCAGGTGTGCTCCCGGATACGACTTGCCCACTCACCGGCGACGGGGCTGTCTCGCTGCTTACCCCGGCCGGACACTCTGGACGCCTGCCAGACGGATTTCTCAGCGGCTCGCCGTCCTCCATGTCGCGATCGAACCTTGTAAGGTCCGGCGTCCGCGACGTTGCACTCGATGCTTACCCAACGCTGGCACCCTCCCTGGACGACCCGACCAACTTCTGGATCTTCCGAGATCAGAATGCTCACTGTCGCGCCGTATCCGAGCCGCCAGTCGTGCCCCTTGCTGGTCATTTCCTCATCACACGACGAAGACGCACCAGCTGGGGTCGACGCAGGGGAGAACTGACGTGGCGAGCGCGTCACATCAGCTGAGCAGCGTTGCCCCGAACCTCTGGACGTTGCCCCGAACCTGTGGACCCAATTTGAGTTCGTGGAGC
>JBDUAP010000241.1:0-4566 GCA_040004585.1 Sporichthyaceae bacterium | reverse complement strand
ACCGCATGGAGGGCACGCTCTACCCGCGCCCTCGCCTGCTTGCCGGAAACGGTGCGGTCCGCGGCGTCCAGTCGCAGCAGGTTGTCCCGACCGTTGAGGTACGGATGGAACGCGGGACCCTCGACGAGCGCCCCGACGCGGGGTAGCACCTCGGCACCGCGCTGCGGCATGGGCTGACCGAGCAGCTCGTGGGTGCCGGAGGTGGCTGCAACGAGACCGAGGAGGATCCGAATGGTGGTCGTCTTCCCGGAGCCGTTGGGCCCGAGAAAGCCGTAGATCGCACCACGCGGCACGGAGAGATCCAGGTCATTCACCGCGACCTGGCCGCCGGAGAACCGCTTTGTCAGGCCGGCTGTGCTGATGGCAGTCGGGGCAGTCTCATCCGCGGAACGACTGGCCGCTTTGTCGACCACTCCCAGCTGTGCTGTCACCTGGCAGCGGCCTGTTCGAGCACCGCAGGGGTCACCGAGCCCACGAACAAGCGGCCGTCATCGAGCAACAGCACGCTCAGTAGTGACGTCCGGAGGACCTGGCCGGTGCCGAAGGCTCCCTGAACCGGCGTCATCGCCTTGCGGAGGGCGCCGAGCTGATCGACTGCGGAGCCCCTGCTGCCGCGGTCCGTGCGGGCAGTGGGGGCCGTGGGCAACGAGACACCGGACAGCTGGACGACAGCCGTCCAGCCCGTGCCGATGACCTTGGGGCCGGACTTGTCCGGCGTACCGGCCTTGGCGACGGGCTTCGCGGTCGCCAAGGGGCTACCCGAGTTGGTCACCTTGGCCCCTGGCGGCGGGGAGAAGCGGAACACCGCGGCACCGGGCTTGCGCAGCGACACCGAGGTGAACGTCGTCTCGAACGCCGGCCGCGTGTTCGCTCCCCGGGCATGCACCCTCACGCGCAGCGGGACACCGGTCTTGCTGTCGACGGCAATCCGCACGTCGCCGACCAGGGAACGCGAGTCCTTGGGGACCAGCACCAACTCGTACGCCGAGCGCCCCGCAACCGAAGCGGTGCCATCGACGCTGACCTCGGTTGTCGGGTCGACAGCCGCAAGTGCCTGAGCCGCGGCCTTCTGCGGCGTCATCGCCTCGGCCGTGCCGGCAGTCGTGGCGGTGCTGTCGGCCTTGGCTGCCGGCAGCTGGTAGTGCTGCGCGGTGTTCGCCCCGCTGGTCCAGATCCACACGTCGCGCCCGTTGCGGATGAAGTCGGTCTCCGCGAGCGGGCCGACCAGGGCGACGCGCGCCTTCTCGGCGCCGTCGTACCAGACGTGCGCCGTGTGCGAGCCGGCCAGAAGTGCGGTGGGGGAGATCGAGGCACCCTCGGGCTGGGGCAGCGCGGGAATGCCGAGGCGTGCAGTCTCCACGACCGTGCCCGAGAGCGGCGTCCCCGAGGACTGAGTCACCAAGGCGAGCAGCTGGGCGGCCGAGCGCGTGGGGAGCGACGGGTATGCGCTCGCCACCATCGGCACGGTGACTGCTGCCGCCACCACGACGAGCCCGGCAGCAGGGGCTGCCCAGGCCAGCCGGCGACCGGTACGGCGAGGGGCGTCAGGTGTCATGTCCCCCAGTCTGCATCGGCGGACCTAAGGGAACGCTGAGAGAACGTAAGGACGCCCACAGCACATTCGCCGCCGCGACAAGGCAGGGTAGGAGAGTGAAGCTTCTTGTCGTCGAGGACGAGGTGCGGCTGGCGCAGGCCCTGCGCCGGGGTCTGCAGGCGGAGGGCTTCACCGTCGATCTCGCTCATGACGGCGAGGACGGGCTGCACCTCGCGCGGGAAGGCGAGTACGCCGCGATCGTGCTGGACGTCATGCTGCCACACCTCTCGGGCTACCGCGTCTGCCAGCAGCTGCGCAAGGACGGCAACTGGGTGCCCATCCTGATGCTGTCGGCCAAGGACGGGGAGTACGACGAGGCGGACGGCCTCGACATCGGCGCCGACGACTACCTGACCAAGCCGTTCTCCTACGTCGTCCTCGTCGCCCACCTTCGTGCCCTCTTGCGACGGGGAGCGCCCGACCGTCCTGCGGTCCTCACGGCCGGCGACCTGACTCTCGATCCTGCGAGCCACACGGTGCAGCGGGGGGACCAGGAGATCTCCTTGACCCGGCGAGAGTTCGCCGTTCTCGAGCTGCTGATGCGCCATCGGGGCGAGGTCGTGCCCAAGTCGCAGCTTCTCACCGGTGTCTGGGACAGCAACTACTCGGGCGCGAGCAACGTCGTCGAGGTCTATGTCGGCTACCTCCGCCGCAAGGTCGACGAACCGTTCGGCAAGAACTCCCTGCAGACCGTCCGTGGAGCGGGCTACCGAATGGCAGCGGACGGTGGCTGAGCCCGATGCCGACCCCGGCCCGGGGCGACGCCGAGTCGGGGTCCAAGGGCGCCTGACGGTCGCTGCGACCGGGCTGGTCGCCGTGGTGCTCGTGATCGGTGCGCTCGGCCTCCTCGTCTCGCTGCGACATGCTCTGCTCAGCACGCTCGACGACTCGGCCGGCCAGCGCGCCCGTGACGTCGCCACCCTGGTCGACAACCGCACTCTTCCGCGCAGCGTGCCGGTCGCCGGTGGCACGGTCCTGGTCCAGGTCGTGGACGACAGAGGTCGGGTACGCGCCGCGTCCCCCGCGGGTGACTCACTCGTGCCGATTCTCTCGGGCCGGCTGCTGGCTGCCGCGCGGCGCGGGACGACGCAGGTCGTCCCTGGCTCGCGCATCGGTGTGGACGACACGCTTCGCGTGGTTGCCACCACGGCTGGCCCTGAGACGGACCGCCAGACGGTGCTGGTCGCCGTGTCCAGTACAGAGGCGGCCCACAGCCTGCGGATCGTGGCGTGGGTACTCGCCATCGGCGTACCCCTCCTGGTCGCGGCGTTCTCCGCAGCATGCTGGTTCCTCGTCGGGGCCGCCCTGCGGCCGATGGCTTCCCTGCGCCGTGGAGCGAGCGAGATCACTGAGGCGGGTTCGACCACCCGGCTACCGGTGCCGCCTACCCGGGACGAGGTTTCGCGGCTGGCAGCGACCCTCAACGACATGCTGGACCGCCTGGCAGCGGGCGGCGCGCGCAACCGGGCGTTCGTCGCGGACGCGGCCCACGAGCTGCGCAGCCCCCTGGCATCGATGCGTACGCAACTCGAGGTGGGACGAGCCCATCCGCGCGACGCCGAGTGGGACGAGATCTCAGCCGGGGTGCTGGTTGACATGCACCGGCTCACCCGGCTGGTCGACGACCTGCTTCAGTTGGCTCGGCTCGACGACGACCATGGCCGCGCGAAACGAGCCCGAGCGACAGACGTGCGGACGGTTGCGGCTGCCGGGGTAGCGCGGATGGCCCTGCGCCACGAGGTCCACCTCGTCCAGGCCGACGGTCCCGTGCTGGCGCAGGTGGATCCCGACGCGATCGCACGGGTGATCGACAACCTGCTGAGCAACGCTGACCGCCACGCGACCTCGTTGATCACGGTCGAGGTGCGCCACGAACATGGCTGCGCCGTGCTCACGATCAGCGACGACGGACCGGGGATCCCCGTCGGTGAGCGGGACCGGGTCTTCCAGCGGTTCGCCCGACTGGACGAGTCACGTAGTCAGGACTCGGGCGGGAGCGGGTTGGGGCTCGCGATCGTCCACCAGATCCTGCGGTCCACAGGCGGCTCGATCGTTCTCGAGGACGCCGAGCCGGGGGTTCGGGCGATCGTGACGCTGCCCCAGGTCGACCGGTGAGATCGCCCGTAGGCCATCGCCCGGCATGCCGAAGCAAAGGTATGCACACTCCGCGAAGGTGGCATCTCCCGCCAATCGCCCCGTTATGGACGCTGACCGAGATCGAGCAATAGGACGGCGACGGAGAGGCGCCCCCATCTCGTGGCCTTCTGACACCGCATACAGCTACGTCGGGAACCGGGCGGCCATGGTGATCGACCCGCTCGGCGCCCGTCCAGAGGTGCCCGTGGCAGCGGAGCCGCCAGACCCGCTCAAGTCGTTGTCGGATTCAGTCGATGCGTTAGAAAATAGGGTCGACGCGAGGTGGTCCTCGATGACCGATCCGTGCAAATCACAGGCTCTAACGGCTCTCTTCGCCATGCAGGAGCAGCGCGACGCGCTAAAGGCCGCTCGGGACCAAGCAGATGCGGACCAGGTGCGGGCATTGCTGACTTCGTATCGCGCGCGTGAAAGATCGCTGCTCCACTTCTTTGGATTCCCGGCGTCGACGAAGTGTCTCCCATTGTCGCCGGAGTCACGGGCTGTGGATTTGGTTTCTTCGCTGACACAGTCACGGAGGCTGTTGGATGAGGGACAACTCCCGACTCTTCCGTTCGGCTATCGCGGTGGTAGCAGTTGTGGGCGCCGTGCGAGCATTTGGTCTTGAGAAGTTCCCGTTGGGCCTATTTTTGCTAGCGATCGTGGCCCTCCAGATTTTTCGACTGTCCGGCCCCCCATATTTCGGTCCAGTTCGTGTGAGAGTGCCGCGAGTGTTGTGACCGGTGCGAGTCCTGATGGCTCCTGAGCTCGGCTCGGCGCACCCACCTGCTCTGGCGGAGAAGTGTTGATCGACGGCACTCAAGGGGGTGGGAGCACCG
>JBDUAP010000240.1:0-4569 GCA_040004585.1 Sporichthyaceae bacterium | reverse complement strand
ACGCGCAGGTCACCTGATCCGGCCTGGATGCCGTCGCCCGGTGCGTAGGACTGCCGCGCCGCCGCGTCGAACCCCGAGCCGCAGCCCGTCGCCAGGGCAATCACCAGAGCCAGCGGAGCAACGACCAGGAGGGGGCGTCGGCGGAACGTCACGGCGCACAGCGTAGCGATGTCAGGTGATCGCACCGCCGCGACCCACAAGCAGCGCCACCGTCACCGCGGCAGTCAGCAGGGACAGCAAGAACGGGCCCCGGGACCCGAGCCGGGCGGGGGCGACCGCCGCGCCCAAGGACAGCGCAGCGGCGAGGCCGAACCCGGCGTACGCCCAGGTTGGGACGTCGCCGCCGGGGCCGAATGTCACGACAGCGGAAGCGGCCGCCAGCAGGAGTGCGCCGCCGGTTCGGGCACCCCGTTCACCCAGCCGCTGCGGCAGTCCCCGGACGCCGGCGTCCAGGTCGTCGCGCACGTCGGGCACGACGTTGAGGAAGTGCGCACCGACACCGAGCAGGGCGCTGGCCAGCACCACCCATGGTCGCGGCAACGGATGGCCGTCCAGACCGAGAGAGAGGAACGCCGGGAGGATCCCGAAGCTGACGGCATAGGGGACGAACGAGAGGAGGGTGCGCTTGAGGCCGAGGTTGTAGGCCCAGCCGCCCGCCACCAGCCCCAGGTGGACGAGCCCGGCCCGCCAGCCGTTTGCGAAGGAGAGTGGAAGGCACAGGGCGAGAGCCACGGCGCAGGCTCCGGCGACCGTTCTCGGCGAGATCTCGCCGGCCGCGATCGGCTTGTCACGACGGCCGGCGACAGCATCGCGCCGGGCGTCGACCACGTCGTTGGACCAGCCGATCGACAGCTGCCCGGTGAGGACCGTTGCCGCCACCAGCATGCAGCCGGCCGCACTCCGACCCGCCGATGCAGCCACCGCTGTGGCGAGCGTCGTCACCGCAGCGGTGGGCTGCGGATGTGCCGCGCGCAGCAACGCTCCCGGGGCCGACACCGCGTCAGTATGACCGGCCGACGGCTAGCTCACAGCACGGGATCAGGCACTTGTCAACCTACTGACCTGGGCAAACGGACATCGGAACGCGCGAGGTGACCGGCGTCACCGTGTTATCCTGGGTGTCGCGAAAGGGGCTTGTGAAACATGACTTTCAAGGTCGGCGAGACCGTTGTTTACCCCCATCACGGGGCCGCACTGATCGAGTCCATCGAGACCCGCTCTATCAAGGGCGAAGACAAGCTCTACCTCGTACTCAAGGTCGCACAGGGTGATCTGACCGTCCGGGTGCCTGCTGACAACGTCGACCTCGTCGGTGTCCGCGACGTCGTCGGGCAGGAGGGTCTGGACCGGGTCTTCGAGGTCCTCCGCGCTCCCTACACCGAGGAGCCGACCAACTGGTCGCGCCGCTACAAGGCCAACCTCGAGAAGCTCGCCTCCGGCGACGTGATCAAGGTCGCCGAGGTCGTTCGCGACCTGTGGCGCCGCGACAAGGACCGTGGCCTGTCGGCCGGCGAGAAGCGGATGCTCGCCAAAGCCCGGCAGATCCTCGTGAGCGAGCTGGCCCTGGCCGAGCACACCAACGAGGACAAGGCCGAGACGATCCTGGACGAGGTCCTCGCCTCCTAAGGGCTCCGCGTTGGCCAACATTGGCTAACACGGGCTAACACGGGCTAGCACTGCGTGATCTGCGCCGCCTGACCCCCTAGGGTCGGCGGCGCAGCCCTTTCCGGGAGGTCTCATGGCGCAGCGTGGGCGCATGCCCAACGCACTGGTCGAGCTGCTCCGCCTTTTCGTCGTCGTGTTCTTCGCCGGGCTCGGCTACTACGTCGCCGATCTGGTCGGCAAGGACGAGCGGTTCAAACTGGGAGCGTTCGGCGTCATCGGGCTGGGCCTGATCCTCGGGTCGGCGCTGGGCTACGTGCTCGGCGGTGTGCTCGGCCGGAGCACCCTGGTCGTGGTGGCGCACACGGAGGACGGTCTGCGGGACACCCCCGCCGAGCAGATCGTGGCGGGTGTCCTCGGTGCGGTGCTCGGCGTCCTGGTCGGGGCGGCGGTGACCTGGCCGGTCTTCCTCGCCGGCCGGCCCATCCTCACCTTTCCCGTGTTCGGGTTCGTGATAGTGACGCTGGGCCTGCTCGGCTACCGCCTGGGCATGAGCAAGCGTGACGCGATGCTGCACATGTTCGGCGCACGGGTTGGCATGGCAGGACGCAGCGCGTCGCCGGCGGCACTGCCTCGTGTTCTCGACACATCAGTGGCCATCGACGGTCGCATCCTCGACGTCGTCCGGGCCGGCTTCCTGCACGGCCCGATGTTGGTGCCCTCACCCGTCCTGGGTGAGCTGCAGGGGCTGGCGGACGCCGGTGACGGCCAGCGCCGCGGGCGCGGCCGCCGCGGGCTCGAGGTTCTCGAGGCCCTCCGGCGGGAGCCGGCGGTCGACGTCCAGGTGCTCGACGACGAGGTTCCCGCTGTCGCGCAGGTGGATGCCAAGCTGGTGCGGATCTGCCTCGACCGCAACGCCGTGCTGCTGACACTGGACAGCAACCTCGCCAGGGTCGCGGCCCTTGCGGGGGTGCACGTCATGAATCTGCACGCGCTCACCATCGCGCTACGCCCTCCGGTGGGAGCGGGCGATGACGTGACCGTGCTGCTGCTCAAGCCCGGCAAGGAGAGCGGCCAGGCCGTCGGCTACCTCGACGACGGGACGATGGTCGTCGTGGAACGCGCCCGGGACGCGATCGGCACGGAGTTGTCCGTGCAGGTGACCTCGGTGCTGACCACCGCCAACGGGCGGATGGTGTTCGCCCGCCACGCCGCAGCGCCGGCAGGTCCGTGATGGCGCCGAGCGGTCAGCAGCCGGTGACGGCGGCCATCGTGCCGGCGGCCGGGCGCGGGGAGCGGCTCGGTCCAGGCACTCCCAAGGCCCTCCGGCTGCTCGGCGGAGCCCCGCTGCTCGTGCACGCCGTCCGCAGCCTGGCCCGGGCCCGCCTCGTGGACCTGGTGGTGGTGGCCGCGCCCCCGGACCAGGTCGATCAGGTCCGCGCGCTGCTCGCCGACCACCACTCCGGGGCCACGCTCGCGGTGGTCGCGGGCGGCTCGACCCGGCAGGAGTCGGTACGACGTGCGCTGGCCGGGCTGCCCGACTCCGTGCGGTCCGTTCTTGTGCATGACGCGGCCCGCCCACTGGCACCCGTCGAGCTGGTCGACGCGGTCGCGGCAGCGGTCCTGAACGGGGAGGTTGCCGTCGTACCGGGCCTGCCTGTCGCCGACACCGTCAAGCGGGTCGAGGGGGACGCTGTCGCGGAGACCCTGGACCGCTCGTCGCTGCGCGCGATCCAGACCCCACAGGGCTTCGCGCGGGCAACCTTGGAGGAGGCCCATCTCGGCGCGGACGACGAGGAATCCACCGACGACGCCGCGTTGGTCGAGCGACTGGGTCGCCGGGTCGCGGTGGTCCCCGGCGCCGAGGAGGCGTTCAAGGTGACCCGCCCGCTCGACCTCCTCCTCGCCGAGGCCGTCCTGGGCCGCCGGAGGGCCGGCGGTGTCCGCTAACCAGCCGCGCGTGGGCATCGGGGTCGACGTGCACCCGTTCGAGGACGGCCGGCCGTTGTGGCTGGCCGGCATCCACTGGCCGGACGAGGTCGGCCTCGCCGGCCATTCCGACGGAGACGTGGCCGCCCACGCGTCGTGCGACGCCCTCCTCGGAGCGGCCGGGCTCGGTGACCTCGGTGGCGTCGTTGGCACGTCCGACCCGAAATGGGCCGGGGCGTCTGGCGTCGACCTGCTCGCCGAGGCCGCCCGGCTGGTTCGCGACGCCGGCTTCGAGATCGGCAACATCAGCGTCCAGGTGATTGGAAACCGACCGAACATCGGTTCGCGCCGCGCCACGGCCGAGCAGGCGCTGGGCCGTGCCGTCGGCGCCGCGGTCTCGGTCAGCGCCACCACCAGCGACGGGCTCGGCCTGACCGGCCGCGGCGAGGGCCTCGCCGCGATCGCGACAGCTCTGGTCACGAGGGACTCCTGACCTTCCGGGCGCCCCGTACCCTTGCCCGGTGACCCTTCGCCTCTACGACACCGCGACCCGCGCGGTTCGCGACTTCGAGTCGTTGCACAAGGGCCGGGTCGGCATCTACCACTGCGGCCTCACGGTGCAGTCGGCGCCGCACATCGGCCACATCCGCAAGGAGGTCGTCTACGATGTGCTCCGGCGCTGGCTGGAGCGGTCCGGCTACGACGTGACGATCATCGCGAACGTGACCGACATCGACGACAAGATCCTGGCGAAGTCCGCAGAGGCTGGTGTGCCCTGGTGGGCACTCGCCTTCGCCAACGAGCGGGAGCTCAACACGGCGTACGACGTCCTCGGGTGCATCCCACCCACCTACGAGCCGCGCGCGACCGGGCACATCCCGGAGATGATCGAGCTCACCGCCGAGCTGATCGAGGCCGGGCACGCCTACCCCGCCGAGGACGGCTCGGGCGACGTCTACTTCGACGTGCGGTCGTGGCCGACCTACGGCGAGCTGTCCGGCCAGCGGATCGACGAGATGGAGCCCGCTGCCGACGCCG
>JBDUAP010000239.1:0-4594 GCA_040004585.1 Sporichthyaceae bacterium | reverse complement strand
CACCCTTGCCGCCGGTGAACGTCTGCAGCGCGGCCCGGCCGCTGTCGTCCTGCACGACGACGTTCCCGAGCAGGTCGGCGAGGAACTTGTTGGCCTCGGCCTCGGACTTGCCGGTCTTTGTCTGCGAGCCGTAGGCGCCCATGATGTTCCAGCGCGCCGCCCCGGAAGAGAAGGGGTTGGGCGTGACGACCTGGATACCGGGCTTCACGAGGTCCTCGAAGGTCTTGATGTTCTTCGGGTTCCCCTTGCGGGTGATCAACGAGACGAACGAGTCCGTGACGATGCCCTTGTGCTCGTCAGAGTTCCAGGACGCGTCGACCATCTTGGCGTCGACCAGGCGCTTCATGTCGGTCTCGAGCGAGAACATGACGAAGTCAGCCGGAAGTCCGGCCGCGACGGCCCGGCTCTGGTCACCCGAGGCGCCGTAGGACTGGGTGAACTTCACGTTCTTGCCGGCTTCCGTCTTCTGGTACGCGGCGATGATCTTCTCGTAGGCCGCCTGCGGCGTCGAGTAGGCGACCAGGGAGAGCGTGACTGCATCGCCTCCGCCCGTGTTGGCCGCGTTGCTCGACGGCACCTCAGTGCTGGCGCACGCCGCGAGAGCCAGAGTTGACACCAGACCAGCGGCTACGAGGGCAGCTGTGCGTGGAGCGGCGGTGAAGACCATCGTCACACCTTTCTCCATCAAGAAACTGTTGTTAGTGGACTCTAACCTGCCACCTGTGGACCGTGAAATGTCCCGCGTGTCGAGACGGTCGGCGCGGGGCTGCCGCCTGCCCAGGGCGGCACAGGAGACACAGGAGACACAGGCGGGTGTGGGCTGGTGCTGAGCCAGGGAATTGACGGTCGCGCTGCCTACGATGGCTGCCATGCCGCCCGATACCCAGCACCCCGATACCCAGTACGAGGACCTGCTCCGCCGGGTGATGGCCGAGGGGACCCCAAAACCCGACCGCACCGGCACCGGCACCCGCAGCCTGTTCGGCCAGCAACTGCGGTTCTCCCTGGACCGCGGCTTCCCCCTGGTGACGACCAAACGGGTGCACTTCCGGTCGGTCGCCTACGAGCTGCTCTGGTTCCTGCGCGGCGACAGCAACGTGGGCTGGCTACGCGAGCACGGCGTCACGATCTGGGACGAGTGGGCCGGTCCCGACGGAGACCTCGGACCTGTGTACGGCGTGCAGTGGCGGTCCTGGCCCACCCCCGACGGCGCCCATATCGATCAGATCAGCCAGGTGCTCGACCTGCTGCGCACCGACCCCAGCTCGCGGCGGATGGTTGTCTCGGCCTGGAACGTCGGCGAGATCGCTGCGATGGCGTTGCCGCCCTGCCACGCGATGTTCCAGTTCTACGTCGCCGACCGCGGGCTGTCCTGCCACCTCTACCAGCGCAGTGCTGACCTTTTCCTCGGCGTTCCGTTCAACATCGCCAGCTACGCGCTGCTCACCGCGATGGTGGCCCAGCAGGTCGGCCTGCAGGTCGGCGAGCTGGTCTGGACCGGCGGCGACTGCCACATCTACGACAACCACGTAGACCAGGTCCGCGAGCAGCTCTCGCGAGCGCCCTTCCCCTTCCCTCAGCTGAATGTGCACAAGGCGCCGACGCTGTTCGACTACACCTTCGAGGACTTCGAGGTCGTCGACTACCAGCACCACCCGGCCCTGAAAGCTCCCGTCGCGGTCTGATTGTCCGAGTTGTCCCGCCCGTTCGGGCCGACGTGTAACGCCACGAGGGCGCGTCTCGATGGACCGATCAAGCCCCGTCGCTTCCCGACCCCCCGAGCGGGAAGTGGCGGGGTGTCCACATGTCCTCCGGTCCGCGCCCTGCGCGCTCTGGCGTAGCGTGAGCGGCATGGCTTCTCGTTCACCTGCGCTCGAGGCGTTCGGCCGCGTGCTGACCGCCATGGTCACCCCGTTCACGGCGTCCGGAGATCTCGATCTGGACGCCGCTCAACGGCTCGCCGTCCATCTCGTGGACGCCGGCAACGACGGCCTGGTCGTCAGCGGGACGACCGGTGAGTCGCCCACGACGACCGACGACGAGAAGGAGCGGCTCGTCCGCGCGGTCGTCGAGGCGGTCGGCGACCGGGCCCGGGTGGTCGCCGGCGCCGGCAGCAACAACACCTCCCACACGATCGAGCTGGCCCGCGCCGCCGAGAAGGCGGGCGCGCACGCGCTGCTCCTGGTCACGCCCTACTACAACAAGCCGCCGCAGGAAGGCCTGGCCCGGCACTTCGAGGCGGCCGCGGACGCCACCGGGCTGCCGGTGATGCTCTATGACATCCCCGGCCGCACCGGCACGCCGATCGAGACCGAGACCCTGGTGCGCCTGGCCGCACACGAGCGCATCACCGCCGTAAAGGACGCCAAGGGTGACCTGACCGCCGGCTCAGAGGTGATGGCCCGGACCGACCTGGCCTTCTACTCCGGCGACGATCCCCTGAACCTCGCCTGGCTCACCCACGGCGGCGTCGGTGTCGTCAGCGTCGTCGGTCACGTCGCCGCCGGCCGTTACGCCGAGATGGTGCAGGCGGTCGACCGCGGGGATCTCGAGACTGCGATCCGCATCCATCGCGAGCTGCTCCCCGTCGTACGCGCGATCATGACCAAGAGCTCGCAGGGCGCCACCATGGCCAAGGCAGCGCTGCACGCCCAGGGCGTGCTCCCGACCCGCACCACGCGGCCCCCGCTCATCGACGCGACCGATGACCAGGTGGCCGAACTGCGCGCGGCCCTGGAGAAGGGCGGCTTGCACCTGTGAGCCACCCGCACCCCGAGCTCGGCCCGCCGCCGCAGCTCCCGGCGGGCGGCCTGCGGCTCGTCGCTCTCGGCGGTCTCGGCGAGGTCGGCCGCAACATGACCGTCTTCGAGTACGACGGGCGGCTGCTCGTCGTCGACTGCGGGGTGCTGTTCCCGGAGGACTTCCAGCCTGGCGTGGACCTGATCCTCCCGGACTTCGACTACATCAGGGATCGCCTCGACCGCGTGGACGCCATCGTGCTCACCCACGGACACGAGGACCACATCGGCGCCGTCCCCTATCTGCTGCGCGAGAAGCCCGACATCCCGCTGCTCGGCTCCCGGCTCACGCTCGCGCTCCTCGAGGCCAAGCTGCAGGAGCACCGGATCAAGCCCTACACGTTGGAGGTCCGCGAGGGCGGCCGGGAGCAGCTCGGGCCGTTCGACTGCGAGTTCATCGCCGTCAACCACTCGATCCCCGATGCGCTGGCCGTGGCGATCCGCACGCCCGCCGGCCTGATCCTGCACACCGGTGACTTCAAGATGGACCAGATGCCGCTGGACGGGCGCATCACCGATCTGCGGGCGTTCGCGCGGCTCGGTGAGGAGGGCGTCGACCTGTTCATGGTCGACTCGACCAACGCCGAGGTGCCTGGTTTCACCACCCCTGAGCGTGACATCGCCCCGGCGATCGACCGAGTGTTCGCGACAGCGGAGCGGCGGGTCATCGTGGCCAGCTTCGCCAGCCACGTTCATCGCATCCAGCAGGTCCTCGACGCGGCCGAGAAGCACGACCGCAAGGCGGCGTTCGTGGGCAGGTCGATGGTGCGCAACATGGGCATCGCCCGCGAGCTCGGCTACCTGCACGTGCCGACCGGACTTGTCGTCGACCCCAAGCAGATCGATGACCTGCCCGACAACAAGGTGGTGCTGATCTGCACCGGCTCGCAGGGTGAGCCGATGGCGGCGCTGTCGCGGATGGCCAACCGCGACCACCAGATCCGGGTGGGCGAGGGCGACACCGTGCTGATGGCGTCGTCGCTGATCCCGGGCAACGAGAACGCCGTCTACCGGGTCATCAATGGGCTCACCCGATGGGGCGCCAAGGTCGTGCACAAGGGCAACGCGATGGTGCACGTCTCCGGTCACGCCAGCGCGGGTGAGCTCCTCTATTGCTACAACGTCGTTCAGCCGAGCAACGTGATGCCTGTCCATGGCGAGTGGCGGCACCTGCAGGCCAACGCCGACCTCGCCGCAGCCACCGGCGTCGTCCGCGACCGGATCGTGCTCGCCGAGGACGGCGTCGTGGTCGACCTCGTCGACGGGCGCGCGAGCATCGTCGGGAAGGTCGCGTGTGGCTACGTCTACGTCGACGGATCCAGTGTCGGCGACGTGACGGACGCCTCTCTCAAGGACCGCCGCATCCTGCGCGACGAGGGCTTCATCTCGGTCGTGGTCGTCGTTGACTCGGTCACCGGCAAGGTCGCGGGCGGCCCCGAGATCCACGCCCGCGGGTTCGCCGAGGACGACGCGGTGTTCGAGGCGGTCCGGCCGCTGATCGAGGAGGCGCTGGCCAAGGCGGCGAGCGAGGGGATCGGCGACACCCACCAGCTCCAGCAGCTCGTACGACGGGTGGTGGGCCGCTGGGTGAGCGACACCTACCGCCGCCGGCCGATGATCATCCCGCTCGTTGTCGAGGTTTGAACCGCCCTTCACGGCGCGCCGTGGCTGCTGGGACGCCAGTGACTGGCGTGACAGGCGGGTAGCCTTCCGGCATGGCCACCCGCACGCCGACGCGCTCGCGCTCCGGCTCCACCGCGAGGGGAAAGCGCGCGCCCGCGCGCAAGCCGGCAGCC
>JBDUAP010000238.1:0-4596 GCA_040004585.1 Sporichthyaceae bacterium | reverse complement strand
ACTTCTTCCACTAGGTCATGACAGCGCGCTGACGCCGGTCACCCTCCGGCGGAGGCCTTGCTCACCGCCGCCGACAGAAGTGCCTCGATCTGGTTCGGGCTCATGTTGTCCTGGGCGGTGAGCGAGACCGTCACCAGCACGACCGACGTGTCGATCGGCGCCCAGCCGGCGTATTCCATCGGATCGCCACCAGCCCAGGGCCCGGGGGTGTGCGCCACCGTCATGCCGACGATGCGCCCGCCGGCGACGCGAGCTGCGGCGTCGTCGAAAAACACCTGTGCGCCGGTGCGGGTGGCGCAGGCGGCGTACGCGCTGCGCAGCTGCGCCGCGATGTTCGTCGAGCCACCCGGACGGAAGATCATCTCGTTCGTGACGAGGTTCACGTCGCCCGCGAAGGCTGCGCGGTCCATGGGTGACGCGACCAGGCTCTCAGAGAGGCACTGGCTCGGCGGCGCGGACGCGGACGCGTGGATGAGCGGGTTGCAGCAGAGTTTCAGCGCCGTCGTCACCTCGCTCTCCGTCAGCAGCGGCGGGCCGGTAGCGACGTCGTCAGGACCAGCCCAGCCGTCCCCGTACACCGCAAGATGCTGCAGCGCGGAGCGTGACGGCGCCAGGAGGGGCGGCGGGTCGTAGTTGCTGTCCGGGCCGGAGTGGGTGAACACCAGCAGCGAGACGGCAGTGCCGGACTGGATGACGGACACGTACTCGAACCGGCCGTCGGTGTCACTGACGGCGCCGCTGACGCGGAACATCTGTGCGCCGGCCCGGGGCGTGCCGTCGGCGCCGAGAGCCGGCACGTCGGCCAGCGTCTGCACCTTGCCGTTCTGCAGTCCAGTCGGGGTGCAGCCGTCGAGGGCCTGGTAGCTCAGGCGGACCGCGGTCGTGGCCTTGGTCGTGTCCGGGAATGTTGCGACGACCTGGCGCAGGTGGGTGTCGGACCCGCCCGCATTGGTCCAGGCCCAGTCGCGCTGGCTCGTGGCCGCCGCGTCAAGAGCCGAGAACGGCTGGGTCGAGCAGCTGTGTGGAGGATCGGCGACGCCCGACTCGGCACCTGTCGACAGCAGCCTCCACGAGCCCGGTCCACCCACCGCCGGCAGCTGGTCGAGCGCCAGGAAGTCGGCAGCGTCGCCGACCGGCGACTCCGATGGCGTCGGGGTGACCGACTGGGCGGGGGGAGCGTTCCGGTGGGTCGAGCCGTCGAGCGAGACGTAGGTGACGCCGGCGACGACGGCGACGACGGCGAGGGCGGCGGCTGCAGTCATGGCGCCCGTCCGGCGCCCGCGCCGGCGCTCACCGAGCGCTCGGATGTCTTCGGCCGACCGCGGCCGGACCGCGGTGCGCGTGCTTGAGGCGAGATGGTCGAGCGCCCCATCGAGGTCGAAGTCCTCAGGCATGCGATGCCTCCGCAGGGTCGGTCATGAGGTGGGCGAGTGCGGCGCGGCCTCGGGACAGGCGGGCCTTGACCGTCCCGACCGGGGCACCGATCTCGTGCGCGACCTGCTCCACGGACAGGTCGCACAGGTGGTGCAGCACGATCGCGCGGCGCTGTGCCTCAGGGATCTGACGCAGGGCAGCGATGAGCGCGAGGTTCGTGACATCGGGCGCCGGCACCGGGTCGGGCTCGCCGTGCCGCCGCCAGGCCGCGGCCGAGGAGCGCGCCTTGCGCCAGCGGCTCACCGTGAGCCGGTAGGCAACCGTCCGCACCCATGCCTCGGGGTGCTCGGCGGTCGAGAGCCTGCGGCGGTGGTCCCAGGCTCTGACGAAGGCCTCCTGCACGGCGTCCTGGGCCTCGGCGAAGTCACCCGTCATCGAATAGACCTGCGCGACGAGCCGGCGCACCGACGCGCTGTAGAAAGCGTCAAACTCCTCCGGTGTCACCTCGCCCCCTCGGGCTGCCCTCGTGCTGCTGGTCGGCGGTCGCACGCTCTACGCATCCGGACTGGGTCCAGGTTGCATCAGGGCAGCCGACTTCTCGGCCGACTCAGGGAAATAGGCGCTCGGCAACGGCGATGGGGTCGCTGCGACGCCGCTGTTCCGGTGGCGTGCCAGACTGCCCGACCGTGAGCGCGACGATCCTCGACGGCAAGGCCGCGGCTGCGGCGATCCGCTCGGAGCTGAAGATCCGGGTGGCCGCCCTGCGCGACCAGGGCGTGGTCCCCGGCCTCGGGACGGTGCTGGTGGGCGACGACCCGGGCAGCCGGTCCTATGTCGCGGGCAAGCACCGCGACTGCGCCGAGGTGGGCCTGAACTCGCTGCAGCGCGAGCTGCCGGCCACCGCCACCCAGGCCGACGTCGAGGCCGTCGTTGACGAGCTCAATGCCGACCCGTCCTGCACCGGCTACATCGTGCAGCTGCCGTTGCCTTCCGGGATCGATCCCGGCGCCATCCTCGAGCGGATGGACCCGGCGAAGGACGCGGACGGCCTGCACCCCACCAACCTCGGCCGGCTGGTGCTCGGCCGGGCTGGGCCGCTGCCGTGCACGCCGCGCGGCATCGTCGAGCTGCTTCGCCGGTACGACGTGGTGCTGGCCGGCTCGGAGGTCGTCGTCGTTGGCCGCGGTGTCACCGTCGGCCGGCCACTCGGCTTGCTGCTGACCCGCAAGGCCGAGAACGCGACGGTGACGCTGTGCCACACCGGAACCCGTGACGTGCAGGACCACCTTCGTCGCGCGGACATCATCGTCGCTGCGGCCGGTGTGCCCGGTCTGGTCAGACCGGACAGCGTGCGGCCCGGGGTCGCGGTGCTCGATGTGGGCATCACCCGCACCGACGCCGGCCTGGTCGGCGACGTGGACCCAGCCGTCCGCGAGGTGGCCGGCTGGCTCGCGCCGATGCCCGGCGGTGTCGGGCCGATGACCCGCGCGATGCTCCTGCTCAACGTCGTGGAGGCAGCCGAGCGGGGGCTCACGCCGGCATGACCATCGAGCGGGAACCCGTGGCCGCGAAACCGCCGCGGCGGGGCGCGCTCGGGGTGGCTGTGCGGCAGTGGCCGCTGCTGCTGGTGCTCGGTGGCGCGGCCATTGCTCTGCTGGTCGTCGCGCTGGACGGCTTCCGGCTCGGCTGCACCCTGCTCGGCGCATCGGTCGGGTTCGCTGCCGTCGCCCGTGCGGTCATGCCGGCCAGACGGGTGGGCCTGCTCGTCGTTCGCAGCCGGCCGTTCGACGTCGTGGTGCTTGCCGTGATGGGTGTGGCGCTCGTCGTACTCGCTGCTGTCACGCCGGGACCGCCGCAGTGAGCCGTCCCGCTTCGGGCTGACCGCCGGTGCTGGGATAGCCTCGGACGCCGCATCTGTCTTGACGGCGAGAGACCGCCGAACGGGAGGCATGTCGATGGCGCGCAACGGCAAGGTGACCGTCGTGGGAGCCGGTTTCTACGGCTCGACGACAGCGCAGCGGCTCGCGGAGTACGACATCCTCGACGAGGTCGTCCTCACCGACATCGTCGAGGGCAAGCCCGAGGGTCTGGCCCTCGACATCAACCAGTCCCGGCCCATCGAGGGCTTCGAGACCAAGGTGATCGGGCAGACGACCGGACAGGACGGTTCGGGCTACGAGGCGATCGCCGGTTCCGACGTCGTGGTGATCACCGCGGGCCTGCCGCGCAAGCCCGGCATGAGCCGGATGGACCTGATCGAGACGAACGCAAAGATCGTGCGGTCGGTCGCCGAGAACGTCGCCCGGCACGCTCCCGACGCCGTCGTCATCGTGGTGTCCAACCCGCTGGACGAGATGACCGCGCTGACCCAGCTCGCCACCGGCTTCCCAAAGAACCGTGTCCTCGGTCAGGCCGGCATGCTCGACACTGCGCGGTTCACGCACTTCGTCGCCGAGACCCTGGCCGTGCCGGTCGCCTCGGTGAAGACGCTGACGCTCGGATCGCACGGCGACACGATGGTGCCGGTGCCGTCGCACTGCACGGTCGACGGCAAGCCGCTGACCGACCTGCTGCCTGCGGAGAAGGTCGAGGAGCTCGTCGTACGGACGCGCAACGGCGGGGCCGAGGTCGTGGCGCTGCTCAAGACCGGCTCGGCCTACTACGCCCCGTCGGCGGCTGCGGCTCGGATGGCGCGCGCCGTCATCGAGGACTCCGGCGCCGTCATGCCGGTCTGCGCGTGGGTGGACGGCGAGTACGGCATCTCCGGCGTCTACCTCGGTGTCGAGGCCAACATCGGCAAGGAAGGCGTGAAGAAAGTCGTCGAGACCGACCTCACCGACGATGAGATGGCTGCCCTCAAGGAGGCCGCCGAGGCCGTGCGGGCCAAGCAGGCCGACGTCCAGAGCCTGTAGGAAGGGACCGAAACATGGCGAAGATCAAGGTGGCCAATCCGGTCGTCGAGCTAGACGGCGACGAGATGACGCGCATCATCTGGGCGTTCATCAAGGATCGCCTGATCCACCCCTACCTCGACGTCAACCTCCTCTACTTCGACCTCAGCATCGAGAACCGCGATGCGACCGAGGACCAGGTCACCGTCGACGCGGCCAACGCCATCAATGAGCACGGCGTCGGTGTGAAGTGCGCGACGATCACGCCGGACGAGGCGCGCGTCGAGGAGTTCGGCCTGAAGAAGATGTGGAAGTCGCCGAACGGCACGAT
>JBDUAP010000237.1:0-4627 GCA_040004585.1 Sporichthyaceae bacterium | reverse complement strand
GCTTCCTCGAGGACATCTGGAACGCGCCGATCGAGGACGTCTACGACTACACCGATGACCCGGCCGTACCACGGGAGCCCGACGAGGTCGTCATCACCTTCGACCAGGGCGTCCCGGTCGCTCTGGACGGGCGCGCCGTGAGTCCGCTGGCTGCGGTGTTGGAGCTCAACAGCCGCGCCGGTGCGCAGGGGGTTGGGCGGCTGGACCTCGTGGAAGACCGGCTGGTCGGTATCAAGAGCCGGGAGGTCTACGAGGCACCCGGTGCCATCGCACTGATCACCGCGCACCAGGAGCTGGAGAACGTCACCGTCGAACGCGACCTGGCCCGCTTCAAGAAGACGGTCGACCAGCGCTGGGGAGAGCTTGTCTATGACGGGCTCTGGTTCTCCCCGCTCAAGCGCGCGCTGGATGGCTTCGTCGACGACGCCAATGCGCATGTGTCGGGCGACATCCGGCTCACCCTTCATGGCGGACGAGCCGTCGTCACGGGCCGCCGGAGCGACGAGGCGCTCTACGACTACGCGATGGCGACCTACGACTCCGCCGACACGTTCGACCAGTCGCTGGCCAAGGGCTTCGTCGAGCTCTGGGGCCTTCCGAGCAAGATGGCTGCCCAGCGCGACCAGCGTCGCGGCCGCTAGCCCGACTATCGTCCGAACTGTGAGCGAGAGCGACGGCGGGACGACCCGCCTCTGGGGCGGCCGCTTCAGTGGCGGGCCGAGCGTTGCCCTGAGCCGGCTCTCTGTCAGCGTTCACTTCGACTGGCGGCTGGCGCCCTACGACCTGGTCGCCTCCCGGGCGCACGCCCGCGTACTACACGGCGCCGGGCTGCTCGACGATGGAGAGCTCGGCACCATGCTTGCCGCTCTCGACGATCTCGAGGCGGCCGTTCTCGACGGCAGCTTCCGGCCGACAGTCGAGGACGAGGACGTGCACACCGCTCTGGAGCGCGGGCTGCTCGAGCGGGTTGGGTCGCTCGGTGGCAAGCTGCGAGCCGGGCGTAGCCGCAACGACCAGATCGCCACCGACCTGCGGATGTTCCTGCGCGAAGCCACCCGGCAGATCGCCTCCCGGGTCGCCGAGCTGGAGACCGCGCTGATCGCGCTCGCCGAGAGGCACCGCGGCACCGCCATGCCCGGGATGACGCACCTCCAGCACGCGCAGCCCGTGCTGCTCGCCCATCACCTGCTCGCGCACGTGCACGCGTTCAAGCGCGACGTGGAGCGGCTGGTCGACTGGGACAAGCGCGCCGCCCTATGCCCGCTGGGTGCGGGCGCGCTCGCCGGGTCGTCCCTCCCGCTGGACCCGCATGCTGTCGCGGCAGAGCTGGGTTTCGACGGCCCGGTGGCCAATTCGATCGACGCGGTGTCCGACCGGGACTTCGCGGCCGAGTTCCTGTTCGTGGGCGCCCTGCTCGGGGTGCATCTCTCCCGCCTCGGCGAGGAGATCGTGCTCTGGGCAACGACGGAGTTCGGCTGGGTCGAGCTTGACGACGCCTATGCCACTGGATCGTCGATCATGCCGCAGAAGAAGAACCCCGACGTGGCCGAGCTCGCTCGCGGAAAGTCGGGGCGGCTGGTCGGCAACCTCACCGGCCTGCTGGTCACCCTCAAGGGCCTACCGCTGGCCTACGACCGCGACCTGCAGGAGGACAAGGAGCCGGTCTTCGACTCCGTCGAGCAGCTGCTGCTGGTGCTGCCTGCGATGGCCGGGATGGTGTCGACTCTGTCCATCCGCGACGACCGGCTCACCGCTGCCGCCGCCACCGGACATGCGCTGGCAACCGACGTCGCTGAATGGCTGGTGCGGGCCGGAGTGCCGTTCCGCGAGGCGCATGACGTGAGCGGCCGGCTGGTGCGCTGGTGCGACGAGCACAACTGCGAGCTGTGGGAGGTCGACGATGCTGCACTGGCTGCCGTCGACGAACGACTCACACCCGACGTGCGGTCCGTGCTCTCCGTGCGGGGTGCACTCGAGGCGCGCTCGACCTACGGCGGCACGGCGCCGGCACGGGTCAGCGAGCAGCTCGCCGAGCTGGCCGACGCCGCGTCCCGGCACGCGGCCTGGGCGACCGGTGCCCGCTGAGCAGATCGGTCCGGTGCCGGCCGCGCTGACCGTACCGCGCGACTTCTTCGACCGACCGGTGCTCGAGGTCGCTCCCGACCTGCTGGGCGCGGTGGTCGAGCACCGCAGCGTTGACGGCGTGGTGGCGGTGCGACTGACGGAGGTCGAGGCGTACGACGGCGAGCACGACCCCGGCTCGCACGCCTTCCGCGGCATGACTCCGCGCAACGCCGTCATGTTCGGGCCGCCTGGACATGTGTACGTCTACTTCACCTACGGCATGCACTGGTGCATGAACCTGGTCTGCGGACCGCCGGGAGCTGCCTCCGCGGTACTGCTGCGAGCCGGTGAGGTGGTGGTCGGCGAGCCGCTCGCGCTGGCCCGCCGTACGAGTGCCAAGTCCCCGCGCGACCTGGCCCGTGGCCCCGCCCGGCTCACCGTCGCGCTCGGGCTCGACGGCGCGTACGACGGGGCGGACGCGGCCGACGCGGCGTCGCCGTTGCGGGTGCTGACTGGGTGGAGCGACCCGGCGGCTGTGCGGACCGGCCCGCGCGTGGGGGTGTCCGGTGACGGCGCGCACCAGGCGTGGCGCTTCTGGCTGCGCGGTGAGCCGACCGTCTCGACGTACCGCCCGGCGGTACGTCGGCACCGTCCTGGTGCTGCATCGGGCAGGCTGTCGTCGTGACCCCCGCGACCGAGCTCCTCGACGACCTGCAGTGGCGCGGCCTGATCGCGCAGAGCACCGACCTCGACGCCCTGCGCGAGGCCTTCGACGCCGGCCCGGTCACCTACTACTGCGGCTTCGACCCGACCGCGCCCAGCCTGCACATCGGCAACCTCGTGCAGATCCTGACGCTGCGGCGTCTGCAGCTGGCCGGGCACCGGCCGCTCGCCCTCGTCGGCGGTGCCGCCGGCCTGATCGGCGATCCCAAGCCCACCGCCGAGCGAACGCTCAACACCAAGGAGACGGTGAGCGAGTGGGTGGAGCGGGTGCGAGCGCAGATCGAGCCCTACCTGTCCTTCGGGGGCGACAACGGGGCGGTCATGGTGAACAACCTCGACTGGACCGCGCCGCTGTCGGCCATCGACCTGCTCCGCGACATCGGGAAGCATTTCCGGGTCAACCGGATGATCGCCAAGGAGGCCGTCAGTGCGCGGCTCAACAGCGACGCTGGCATCTCCTACACCGAGTTCAGCTACCAGATCCTGCAGGGGCTGGACTTCCTCGAGCTGTTCCGCCGCTACGGCTGCGTGCTGCAGACCGGGGGCAGCGACCAGTGGGGCAACCTGACCGCCGGGTCCGACCTGATCCACCGGGTGGAAGGCCGGACCGCGCACGCCTTCGCGACCCCGCTGATCACCAAGGCGGATGGGTCGAAATTCGGCAAGACCGAGACGGGCACCGTCTGGCTCGACCCGGCGATGACCTCGCCGTACGCGTTCTTCCAGTTCTGGGTCAACGCCGACGACCGTGACGTGGTGACCTACCTCAAGGTGTTCTCATTCCGCTCGCGGGAGGAGATCGAGGCGCTGGAAGAGGCGGTGGCCGAGCGGCCGGCGGCCCGGGCGGCGCAGCGCGCCCTGGCCGAGGAGCTGACCGCGCTGGTGCACGGCGAGGCAGAGCGCGACGCGGTGGTGGCAGCCAGCCAGGCCCTGTTCGGACGCGGCCGGCTGGAGGACCTCGACGAGCGCACCCTGGCGGCGGCCCTGGCCGAGCTGCCACGGGTCGTGGTGCCGGCATCGGCGGGCGGGGAGTCGCTGCCCACACTGGTCGAGCTGCTCGCCGAGAGCGGGCTGTGCGCCAGCCGATCCGCCGCGCGGCGGGCGGTCGCCGAGGGCGGCGCCTACGTGAACAACACCCGGATCGCAGACGAGGGCCAGGTGCCGGGGGAGGGCGACCTGCTGGCGGGCCGGTGGCTGGTGCTGCGGCGCGGCAAGCGCCACTTGGCCGCGGTTGTTGTGGGTCCAGCCGGCGTGGCAGGCGCGATTTGACGCTGGCGTCGGCCGCCTTCTAGGCTTGCCGAATTGCTCGGCAGGCAGAGAGCGACACCGCCTCGGTGGCCGGTCCCGGAGCAGTTCCTGATCGTCCATCCGTCGCCCCGAAGCAGCCTTCCGGGCGCCTTTGGCCGCGCGGGACACGAGCGTGAACCAAGCGTGACCAGCAGGCCTCGAAGCGGTTTGACACCCCCTACGCCGCCCGAGTAAGTTTGCGGGGTTGCCCCGAGATCGGCCGAAAGGCCTTGATCGGTGTGCGCTCGATCCTTGAGAACTCAACAGCGTGCCAAAAGTCAATGCCAAACATAACCCCGTCCGGGGCCTGTACGGCGGTCGCAGACCGTGCCGGCAGAACTCGGCGGAAATTCCTTTGGTATGACAGACAACTAACTATTTGCTAGTTACGTTTCTGGAATGCCGAGATCTGCTTCACACCGCCAGGTGTGGAGCGCTCTTCATGTCAAAGTTTCCCGCGCTTCGGCGCGGGAGTCAGACATTTACGGAGAGTTTGATCCTGGCTCAGGACGAACGCTGGCGGCGTGCTTAACACATGCAAGTCGAACGGTGA
>JBDUAP010000018.1:0-15723 GCA_040004585.1 Sporichthyaceae bacterium | reverse complement strand
GCCAGACCGGCCTCTCGGTGGCCTTCGACCTGCCGACCCAGACCGGCTACGACCCGGACGATGAGCTGGCCCGGGGCGAGGTCGGCAAGGTGGGCGTGCCCATCAGCCATCTCGGCGACATGCGCGCGCTCTTCAACGGCATCCCGTTGACCGAGATGAATACCTCGATGACCATCAACGCTACGGCGATGTGGCTGCTCGCGCTCTACCAGGTCAGCGCCGAGGAGCAGGCCGGTGGCGGTGCGGGCGGTGCGGGCGGTGCGAAAGGGGAGGGTGAGCTGCTGGCACAGCTCTCGGGCACGACCCAGAACGACATCATCAAGGAGTACCTCTCCCGCGGGACCTACGCGTTCCCGCCGGCCGCCTCGATGCGGCTCACCACCGACCTGATCGCCTACACCGTGGAGAACATCCCGCGCTGGAACCCGATCAACATCTGCAGCTACCACCTGCAGGAGGCCGGCGCGACCCCGGTGCAGGAGCTCGCCTTTGCGCTGTGCACGGCGATCGCGGTGCTCGACGCGGTGCGTGACTCCGGCCAGGTGCCGCCCGAGCGGTTCGACGAGGTCGTCGCCCGGATGAGCTTCTTCGTCAACGCCGGCGTGCGGTTCGTCGAGGAGCTGTGCAAGATGCGCGCCTTCGTCCGGCTCTGGGACGAGCTCACAGCTTCGCGGTACGGCGTGGCCGACCCGCGCCACCGACGCCTGCGCTACGGCGTCCAGGTCAACTCGCTCGGGCTGACCGAGGCCCAGCCCGAGAACAACGTGCAGCGCATCGTGCTGGAGATGCTGGCCGTCACCCTGTCCAAGGACGCCCGCGCCCGCGCCGTCCAGCTGCCGGCCTGGAACGAGGCGCTCGGGCTGCCACGGCCGTGGGACCAGCAGTGGTCGCTGCGCATGCAGCAGGTGCTCGCATTCGAGTCCGACCTCCTGGAGTACGACGACATCTTCGCGGGCTCGACCGTCATCGAGTCGACGGTGGAGGAGCTCTGCACGTCGGCGCGCGCCGAGATCGACAAGGTGCAGGAGATGGGCGGCGCCGTCGCGGCAGTCGAGAGCGGCTACCTCAAGACTGCACTGGTGGCCTCGCATGCCGCCCGGCGCAGCCGCGTCGAGTCCGGTGCGGACATCGTCGTCGGCGTCAATCGGTTCACCGAGACCGAGCCGAACCCGTTGACCGCCGACCTGGACACGGCGATCCAGACCGTCGACCACGACGTCGAGCAAGCGGCGGTCGCCGCCATACAGGCCTGGCGTGCTTCGCGCGATGCCGGTGCGGTCGAGCGGGCGCTCGCCGGTCTGCGCGAGGCAGCGGCGTCGGAGGACAACCTCGTCCCGGCCACCCTGGTGTGCGCCCGCGCCGGTGTGACGACAGGGGAGTGGGCCGGCGCGCTGCGCGAGATCTTCGGGTCCTACCGGGCGCCGACGGGAGTCGGTGGCGCGACCGGCGCGTCCACCGACGGCACCGGCAACGCTCGCCTCTCCGAGGTGCGCGAGGCGGTCCGACGAACCGGCGACGAGCTGGGCACCCGGCTGCGGCTGCTCGTCGGGAAACCCGGGCTGGACGGGCACTCGAACGGCGCCGAGCAGATCGCGGTGCGCGCGCGCGATGTCGGCTTCGAGGTGGTCTACCAGGGCATCCGGCTGACACCGGAGCAGATCGCGGTGGCTGCGGTGGAGGAAGACGTGCACTGCGTCGGGATCTCGATCCTGTCCGGCTCCCATCGCGAGCTGATCCCCGACGTGCTGCGCCGGCTCCGCGAGGCCGGGGCCGGTGACGTGCCGGTTGTCGTCGGCGGCATCATCCCGGCAGCGGACGCGCGGTGGTTGTGCGAGCAGGGTGTCGTTGCGGTGTTCACTCCCAAGGACTTCGAGATCACCGACATCATGGCGCGCATCGTCGAGGTCATCCGCGATGCCCACCAGCTCGGCGTCTAGGGTTCGGAGTGTGATGTCCGACGAGTTGTCCGACGACACGTTCGCCGACGTGCTGGCCGCGAACGAGGCCTATGCCGACCGGTTCCAGCTCACCGATCTCGAGGCGCGTGCCGCGAAGGGGCTGGGCGTGCTGACCTGCATCGACTCGCGCATCGACCCACTCGCGATGCTCGGGCTGGCGCCGGGCGACGCCAAGATCCTGCGCAACGCCGGGGCCCGGGTGACCGACGACGTGCTGCGCACGCTGGTCCTCGGGTCCTACCTGCTCGGCGTCGAACGCGCGATGGTGGTGGCGCACACTAACTGCCGGATGGCCGACAGCACGCAGGAGGACGTGCACGAGGCCATCAAGGCCGCCGGTGGGCCGGACACGCGCAGCATCACGTTCCTCACCACGGGGGACCAGGAAGCCGCGCTGCAGGTGGACGTGCAACGCATCCGGTCCTGGCCCTATCTCGGAAACGTCGCCGTCGGTGGCTTCATCTACGACCTGGGCACCGGCCGGCTCCGCCGGGTCTGCTGATCCCAGTTGACCCCTCGTCGCAGCGAAAATCATCGGGCCAGCGCGGCGACCTCGGTGACGACGTCGTCCGCGCATCCCCAGGAGAGGGTCACCCCGGCGCCGCCGTGGCCGTAGCAGTGCACGACGCCTCCATCGCCCCCGTCCCGGTGGCGAACCGTCTCCAGCCGGACCTCGGGCCGCGCCGGACGCAGCCCCACCCGGTGCCCACGCACGGCGGCGATGGACAGCAGCGGCATCAGTGCCCGCGCGCGGGCCAGGATCTCGGTGGCGGTCGCCGGGTCGGGGCGACGGTCGTAGACATCCTCCTGCGCGGTTCCGCCGACGACGATGTCGTGCTCGCGGGGCACGATGTAGGTGAGCGCCTCGACGTCACTCTGTTCGAGCAGCCACTCGGTCAGCCCGACCTGATCGAGCTGCACGACCTGGCCGCGGACCGGGTGCACCGTCTCGTCGTCTGTCAGCGCCCGGGCCGCCAGGCCGGTGCAGTTCACCACGATCCCCTCGGCCGGCAGCGCCGGCAGCCAGGTGCGGGTGAGCGTCCCGCCGAGCTGCTCGAGCCGGGTGACGAGCCACGGCAGGTACGACGAGGTGTCGGCGACCGGCACGGGCAGCCGCCAACCGGCCGCGTAGCCGTCGGGCAGGTCGTGCGCCGCCTCGACGGACGGCACTGCGGCGCGCCACCACGGCTCCTCACCGCCGACGCGCAAGAGCTCGGTGCCCCACCTCATCCGGACGCCGGCGGCGGGTTGGTCCACCGCGATCTGGGACAGCACGTCGTACGACGTCTTGGCCCACCGGGCCACCTTGTCCTTCGGGAGCGCCCGATACGGGTACCAGAGCGCCGCTGCGACCGCAGAGGTGGTCTCCGCTGGCAGGTCGCGGGCGAGCACGTGGGCGTCGTAACCCGCTTCGCGAAGCCGCACCGCGCAGGTCAGGCCGATCACGCCGGCGCCGATCACCAGAACGCGCATGGGAATCAGAACAGCCGCGACGCGATGTCGTCGGTGCCGCGGAGCCGGTCGTAGTCCAGCGTGACGCAGGTGATGCCGCGGTCGCCGGCCAGCACGCGGGCCTGCGGCTTGATCTCCTGGGCGGCGAAGATGCCGCGGACCGGCGTCAGGTGGGGGTCGCGGTTGAGCAGCTCGAGGTAGCGGGTGAGCTGCTCGACACCGTCAATGTCGCCGCGCCGCTTGATCTCGATCGCGACGGTCGCGCCGTCGGCGTCCTTGCACAGGATGTCGACCGGGCCGATCGCCGTGGGGTACTCGCGCCGGACCAGCCGCCAGCCCGCGCCCAGGGTCTCGATCTGCTCGGCGAGCAGGACCTGCAGGTGCGCCTCGACACCGTCCTTGACCAGTCCCGGATCGACCCCGAGCTCGTGCGCCGAGTCGTGCAGCATCTCCTCGATGCTGATGAGCAGCTGCTCGCCCGCCTTGTTGGTGACCGTCCAGAGGTCGCCGTCGACGCGCAGGAAGCAGGGCGGGCTCATCCAGTTCAGCGGCTTGTAGGCCCGGTCGTCCGCATGCACGGAGACTGACCCGTCGGCCTTCACCAGGATCAGCCGCGGGGCGCTCGGGAGGTGGGCGGTGAGCCGGCCGACATAGTCGACCGTGCACCGCGCGATGACCAGTCGCACGGGCGGTCACGCTACCTGGGAGACTGCAGGGCAACACAGGCAGCACACCGCGGCGATGGGTCGACGAGCAGGAGCACCGGAGATGGCCAGGGAGTTCACCACGATCGGCGTCGTCGGCCTCGGCACGATGGGGGCCGGCATCGTCGAGGTCTTCGCCCGCGAGGGCCTGCGGGTCATCGGCGTGGAGCCGACCGAGGAGTCCCTCGATCGCGGCCGTGAGCACATCCAGCACTCCACCGACCGGGCGGTGCAGCGCGACAAGCTGAGCGCGGACGACCAACGCGACCTGCTAGGCCGGGTGACGTTCACGACCGTGCTGGAAGACCTCGCCGTCGCCGACCTCGTCATCGAGGCCGTTCCCGAGCGGCTCGACCTCAAGCAGGAGGTCTTCTCCGCGCTGGACAAGATCTGCCCTGCGACGACGATCCTGGCCACCAACACGTCGTCGCTGTCGGTCACCGAGATCTCCGTCGCGACCAGCCGTCCGTCGGCCGTCATCGGCATGCACTTCTTCAACCCGGCACCGGTCCTCAAACTGGTCGAGGTGATCCGGACGGTGGTCACCGAGCAGGAGGTCGTCGAGGACATCACGAGCCTGGCCCGTCGGCTCGGCAAGGTTCCGGTCGTCATCGGGGACAAGGCGGGGTTTATCGCGAACGCGCTCCTCTTCGGTTACCTCAACCACGCGGTGTCGATGTACGAGTCGCGCTACGCCACCCGTGAGGACATCGACACGGCGATGCGGCTGGGCTGCGGCTACCCGATGGGGCCGCTCGCGCTGTTGGACCTGATCGGGCTCGACACGGCGTACGAGATTCTGGACACGATGTACCGCCAGTCCCGCGACCGGCTGCACGCACCGGCGCCGATCCTCAAGCAGATGGTCACGGCGGGGCTGCGGGGGCGCAAGACCGGCCGAGGCTTCTACACCTACGAGAGGGCGGGCTCGCCGGTCGTCGTCGAGGACGACCTGACACCGCGTGCCGGTGATGCGACGACGGGTTCGCGTTGGGTCGGCTCGATCGGTGTCGTGGGATCGGGGACGATGGCAACTGGCATCGTCGAGGTACTCGCAAAGGCGGGCTACGACGTTCTCTTCGTGACTCGCGGGGCGGAGAAGGTCGAGCGGGTTCTTGTCGCCCTGCAGCGCTCGCTGGACAAGGCCGTGCTGCGCGGCAAGCTCCAGCAGTCCGACCGCGACGCCGCGCTGGCCAAGGTCGGCGGCTCCGCGCGCCTGGACGACCTGGCCGAGTGTGACCTGGTCATCGAGGCGGTGGTCGAGGAGCTCTCGGTCAAGCAGGCGTTGTTCTCGACCTTCGACGACATCTGCAAGCCAGGTGCGGTGCTCGCGACGACAACCTCGTCGCTGCCGGTCATCGAGCTGGCGGCGGCCACCAGCCGGCCCGGCGACGTCGTCGGCATGCACTTCTTCAACCCGGCGCCGGTGATGAAGCTGGTCGAGGTGGTGCGCACGGTGTCGACGTCAGACGATGTTGTTGCGACGCTTCGCGAGGTCTGTGAGAAGGCGGACAAGCAGGCCGTTGTCTGCGGTGACCGAGCCGGGTTCATCGTCAACGCGCTGCTGTTCCCCTACCTCAACGACGCGGTAAAGATGCTGCAGGCCCACTACGCCACCGTCGAGGACATCGACGACGCGATGCAGGTCGGCTGCGGATATCCGTTGGGTCCGTTCGACCTGCTCGACGTCGTCGGGCTCGACGTGGCGCACGCGATCCAGCGCACGCTCTACCTCGAGTTCCGCGAGCCGGGCTTCGCGCCCGCACCGCTGCTCGACCAGCTGGTCACGGCCGGATACCTCGGCCGCAAGTCGGGCCGCGGATTCCGCGACTACAGCAAGCCGGCCTGACCCCCCGCCATGCCGCGACAGAACCGGCGCCAGCGCGATGACCCGAGCGACCTGGAGGCCGACCAGCTGGCCCGTGGCGCCGGGCGTCGCGAGACCGGTCCGGAGGGCGACTGGCTGGTGCGGTCGGTCGCCGGCGCAGCCGCGACGAAGACCTATCGATGCCCGGGCTGCGACCAGGAGATCCGTCCCGGCATGGCGCACCTCGTCGTGTGGCCGGACGGCATCTCCGGGGCGGACAGCCGCCGGCACTGGCACACACCCTGCTGGCGGGCTCGCAGCCGCCGCACGCCCGGCACGGTCCGTTCACGCAACGCGCCGCGTTACTGACGAGGGAGTCATGGCACAGATCCGCGCGAGCACGGTGCTGCCAGCACGTCGTACGCCGGTCGAGCTGCACACGGTGGACGACCTGCGTCTGGTCGGCGAGCTCGCGGTGCCGGAGCAGCAGGAGCCGGTTGCGACACTCGTCACCCTGCACCCGTTGCCGACGGCGGGCGGCTTCATGGACAGCCACGTTCTGCGCAAGGCGTCCTACCGGCTGCCTGCGCTCGCCGACATCGCCGTGCTGCGCTTCAACACCAGGGGGACCTCGTCACCGGCCGGCACCAGCGACGGTGCGTTCGACAACGCGGTGGGCGAGCGCTTCGACGTGGCCGCGGCCATCGAGTTCGTGGAGTTCCACGAGGATCCCGCACTGCCGAAGCGCTGGCTGCTCGGCTGGTCCTTCGGCACCGACCTAGCACTGATGTACGGCCTCGACCCGGCGATCGACGGACTGATCCTGCTGTCTCCGCCGCTGCGCTTCGCACGGGACGAGCACCTTGACGCCTGGGCGGAGTCCGGCAAGCCCGTTCTCGCGCTGGTGCCCGAGGAGGACGACTATCTGCGGCCGGCCGAGGCGCAGCAACGGTTCGCGCGCATCCCGCAGGCCGAGGTGGCCGGCGTGGCGGGGGCCAAGCACCTCTGGGTCGGTGAGCCGTCGGTACGGCGGGTGCTGGACGAGATCGTGCGTCGGGTCGCACCAGAGCACTTCCCCCTCCCGGAGGCGTTCGGCTGACTCCTCGCGGGGTCGGTTACGGTCGAGCACATGCCTGTGATGGATCTGCATGTCCGCGAGACCGGCACGGGCGTACCCGTCGTCCTACTGCACGCGTTCCCGCTTTCCTCGGCGATGTGGCTCGAGCAGCGCAACAACCTCGCCGACACGTGCCGGGTCATCACACCCGACCTGCGCGGCTTCGGTGGCTCGCAACTGGGGTTCGACGAACCGTCACTGGACTGGATGGCCGACGACGTGGCGGCAGTGCTGGACGGCCTCGACCTGCCCACGGTGGTGCTGGGTGGTCTGTCGATGGGCGGCTATGTCGCGATGGCGTTCTTGCGCCGGCACCCGGGACGCGTCAGCGCGCTGCTGCTGGCGGACACGAAGGCGGGTGCCGATCCCGACGCCGCCAAGGAGAACCGGCTGCGGATCGCCACGAGGCTGACCGAGGATGACTCGACGCAGGTGCTCATCGACGACGTACTCCCGTCGCTGGTCGGGGAGACGACCCGCCGCGAGCAGCCTCTCGTCCAGGGCAGGGTGCGCGCACTCGTCGAGGCGGCGCCCCCACCGGCTGCGGCTTGGGCCCAGCGCGCGATGGCGGCGCGCCCGGACTCCCTGGACACGTTGCGGAAGGTCGACGTGCCGGCCGTGGTCATCCTTGGCGACGAGGACCAGCTGGTGTCGCGTGATGACGGCAATGCGATGGTCGAGGCGCTGCCGCAGGGCCGGCTGGCGTTGGTTCCCGGGGTCGGGCACCTGAGCGCCGTCGAGGCGCCCGGCGCGTTCTCCACGGCCGTCCGCGAGCTGGTCGGCCGGCTCTGACCGCTCGGGTCAGACCTGGTCCATCCGTGGGATCGCGACCTGGCGTACGACGAGCAGGATCGCCGCCGCCGCGGGGATGGCGAGGAGTGCGCCGACGACGCCGAGCAATGCACCACCGATCAGCACCGCAACCACCGTGACCGCTGCCGGGACGTCGACTGCCGCACGCATGACGCGGGGATAGATGACGTAGTTCTCGAACTGCTGGTAGGCGATGTAGAAGATCAGGCAGGCGATGCCGATCCCCGGTGAGTCGATGAACCCCAGCGTGGTGACGCCGATCGCTGCGATGGTGGCGCCGACGAGCGGGATCAAGTCGAGCAGGCCGACGAACACGGCCAGGGCGAGCGCGTAGGGCAGGTCGACGATCCGCAAGAAGATGTACGACGTGACGGCGGCGACGAACGCGACCGTGAAGGCACCACTGACGAAGCCGCCGATCCGCGCGAGGATCTCGTCGGTCAAGAGCTGGACGCGCTCTCGCCGAGTTGCGGGAACCAGCCGGTAGGCCTGCCGCTTCATGCTCGGCAGTGAGGCCAGGAAGTACAGCGTCAGGATCAGGACCGAGAACGCGCCGAACACGGCGTTGACGACGATCCGGCCAACGCCGATCAGACCACCGAAGAGCCGCTGCCCGAGGTCACCGCTGGTGACGTAGTCCTGGGCCTTCTGGATGACGCCGTAGTCATCGTCGAACTGGCGGATGGTCGGGTTCCCGCGCAGGTCCTCGAGATAGCCGGGGACATTCTTCACGAAGGCGTCGGACTGCTCTGCGACCGGTGGCACGACAGCAAAACCGAAGCCCACGAACGCCCCGATCACGACGAGGAAGACGATCGCGATGGCAAACGTGCGTCGCATGCCGCGTCGGGTGAGCGACTCGACGATCGGGTTGAGCCCGACCGCCAGGAACAGCGAGACGACGATCAGGATGATCACCGAGCGCGCCTGGATGATCGCCTGGATCAGGAACCATGCGAGGAACACTCCCAGCGCTCCGAGGAAGCCGAGCCGGATGGGTGAGTCCCGGCGCATCGGCCTGCCGAGCTGCCCGAAAGACTCCTCGTCGGCCTCGCGGTGCATCCGCTCGGCATCGGCCCGCGCCTGCGCAACCTCCTGATGGATGGCCTCGGCGTCGTGGTGGGCATTCTCCGCGTCCTGATGGGCCGCCTCGGCGTCGCGGTGGGCTTCCTCGGCGTCCTCATGGGATGCCTGGGTCGTCCGACCCTCGTCGGCCAGGCCGGGGGCGTCGTTCGTGTCGCCTGCGTCGTTCACGACTCCCGCTCCTGGCCGGTGGATGGTCTCGGCCGGGAGCGTATCGGGGGAGTCGGGATCGGGCGGGCTGCCGCTCCGGCGCTCAGCCGTTCGGCTTGCCGGGCTGCTGCACGCCCTGGCGGACGTCCGTCTGCCCAGGCTGTGGCTGACCCTGGCCCTGCTGAGGCTGGCCCTGCGCGGCCGCGCCCGTCTTCGCGCCTTGCTCGGCGGGCTTGGCACCCTGCTCTGCTGGATTCGGCTGGCCGGGAGCCTTCGCTTCGTCGGCCGGCTTGCCCGGGACCGAGGTCTGCACCGATGGGGTCACCGGCGTCTGCTTGCCGCCGGGTCCGCCAGCTCCGCCTGACTCGCCGGGTCCGCCTGGTCCGCCCGTGGCCTGCTTCGCCCCACCCTCGGCAGGCTCGTCGTCCACTGCCCCGGGCAGCGTGGCGCCGGTCAGTGTCGCCAGCATCTGGCGCACGTTGGTCAGCTGGGCGTTGATGCTGTCCCGACGCTGGGTGGCGGCGGCCAGCTCGCGCTCGGACTCCGAGCGGATCCGGTCGGCCGTCGTCTTCGCCTCGGCGACCATTTCGTCGGCCTGGCGCTGCGCCTCCTCGAGGATGCGCTTGGACTTGCGGTCGGCGTCAGCCCGCAGCTTTTCGGCCTCGAGCCGGGTCTGCTCGGAACGCTGCTCCACCACGGTGAGCTGCTGGACGCTCGAGCTCATCTTCTCGGTGAAGTCGCTCTCGGACTGCTCGCGCCGTTGGGCCAGCGTGCTCTCGAAGTCGGCAGCGGCCTGGGCGGCCTTCGCGCGGTTCTGCTCGAAGAGTGCCTCGGCCTCCTCGCGACGGGCCTTGGTGTCGCGGTCGGCGTCGTCACGCAGTTGGTCGGCCTGGCGTCGGGCCTCTTCGAGGATGCGGGCTGCCTCGGTGTCGACCTCGCTGCGCCGCTCGCGCGAATAGCGGTCGGCCTCCTGTCGCACCTTGCCGACGTCCTGCTCGGTGAGGGAGCGGTGCTGCTCGGCATCGCCGACGGCTGCCGCCCGCAGGTCGCGCGCCTCCTCTTCGGCGAGGCCGAGGATCTTCTCGATCCGGGTTCCGAGCCCGGCGTACGTCGTTGCCGCCGTGCCCTGCTCCTGCGATTCGAGGTGCAGCTCCTCGACTCTGCGCTCCAGGTCGACGGTGCGTTTGCGGGTTTTCTCGAGGTCGGCGACCAGGGCGGCGATGCGCCGGTCAACCTGCTGCGGCTCGTAGCCGCGTCGGACTATCTCGAAATGCTGTTTGCCAGTGGTGGTGTCGGTCATCGACTCAGTCCTGTCGGCTGCTGACTACGGAACGGGGTCATCTTGGCACGTCTCGGTCCCTACTTTCGACCGCGGTCCCACCCCGACCCGCCCCAGCGCGCACACCTTGGCCGCCCGGGACCGACAATGCCTCGATCACCGCCGAGAGGCGGCCAAGCTCCTCGGCGATCTCGTCCCGCCGGGTCGTGAGCGAGGCCACCTCAACGCGGGCCTCCTGGAGGGTTCGGCGCGCTTCGGAGCGCAGGATGTCGGCCTCGCGGCGGGCGTCGGCGACGAGCGTGGTGGCCTCGGTGCGGGCCGTGCGGCGGGCCTGCTCCGCGTCGCGCTGGGCAGCGGCGGTCTGCTCCGCGACACGCTCCCGGAGGACTCGGGCGCCGGCCTCGGCCTCCTCCTCGAGCCGGGCGGCGCGCTGCTCGATCTCGGCGGCTCGGTCGGCCGCCTCCTCGATCAGCCGGGAGCTGCGGGTGCTGGCCTCGGCCAGCCTGCCGCTGGCCTCGTCCTCGGCCTGCCGCAGCTTGGCGTCCGCCTGCGCCGTCGTCGAGGCAACCCGCGCCTCTGCCTCCGCCAGCTTCTGATCGGCCTGCTCGCGCGCGGCCGTGAGGATCTGGTCCACCCGGGTTCGGACTTCGATGTGCAGCTGGCGGGCTGCGGCCTTGGCCTCGGCGCGGATCCGCTCGCCGTCGGCATTCGCGGCCTCCTGCAGCTCGGCCACCGTCCGCTGCGTCCAGGCCGTCTGTTCGGCCGCCTCGGCCAGCGTGGCGTCAGCCTCGGCGCGGGCGTCCATGCGCATCTGCTCGGCTTCGAGCCTGCCGTGCTCGCGGATGCCCGCAGCCTCGTCGCGGGCACGCTCGATGTCGCTGCGGGAGTCGGCGAAGTCGTGGGCGACCTCTTTCTCTGCGCGCTCGCGAATGGCTTTCGCCTCGACATGCGCGTCGGCGACGATGCGCTCCGCTTCGACCCGGGCGGCCTCGGCACGAGCAGCGGACTCCTCGGCCGCCTCCTGACGACGCTTCTCGGCGGCCTCTCTCGCCTCGGTCCGCGTCGTCTCAGCGTCCCGACCCGCCTGCTCGCGCATCTCGCGGATCTGCACGCGGGTCGACTCGAGCTCGTCGTCGACCGCGGTGCGGGCAGCATCCGCCTCCTGCTGCCCGGTTGCCACCAGCTCGTCGGCATGCGCGGAGGCCGCGGACACGATCGTCGCGGCCTGGTCGGCGGCGTCCCTCAGAGTCTGTTCGGCCTCCGCGGCTGCCTCAGTGCGCCGGCGCTCGATGTCCGTGGCCGCCTGCTCGAGGAGAAGAGAGCTCTTCTCGAGCGAGTCGGCGTTGCGTCGTACCGCCTCCTCCGCCCGCTCGGACGCCTCGGCATGCCGGCCGGCGATCTCGTCATGCAGGCGCTGCGCGTCCGCACGGAGCGCGTCAGCCTCCTTGCGCGCTGTGGCGGCTTCCCGGGCGGTCTTCTCGAGGAGGGCGTCCGCCTGCTCCTGAGCGACCTGGAGCAGGCGGCCAGCGCGCTCAACGATGGGCTCGGTGACGGGTGCCGGCCCCGAATCAGTGGCCATGACAACGCATCGTGTCAGAGAGAGCCGGTCATGTCAGACATCCCGGAACCGGTTGATCGCGTGGATGTGCCGGTCGCGCAGGCCCTTGTTTCGCACCCCGAGGCCTTCCTCGGGTGCCAAGCAGAGCACGCCGACCTTGCCCTGGTGCAGGTTCCGGTGCACGTCGTACGCCGCTTGGCCGGTCTCGTCCAGGGGGTAGGTGCGCGACAGGGTGGGGTGGATCCGGCCGCGGGCAACGAGGCGGTTTGCCTCCCACGCCTCGCGGTAGTTGGCGAAGTGCGAGCCGATGATCCGCTTGAGGTTCATCCAGAGGTAGCGGTTGTCGTACTCGTGCAGGAAGCCGCTGGTCGATGCGCAGGTGACGATCGTGCCGCCTCGTCGGGCCACGTAGACGCTGGCCCCGAACGTCTCGCGGCCGGGGTGCTCGAAGACGATGTCCGGGTCGTCGCCGCCGGTGAGCTCGCGGATCTTCTTGCCGAACCGCTGCCACTCCTTGGGGTCCTGGGTGTTCTCGTCTGACCAGAAGCGGTAGCTCTCGGCGGCCCGGTCGATGATGAGGTCGGCGCCCATGCGTCGGCAGATCTCTGCCTTCTCCTCGCTGGAGACGACGCAGACCGGTGTCGCGCCACCGCCGAGGGCGAGCTGGGTGGCATAGGAGCCGAGACCGCCCGAGGCGCCCCAGATCAAGACGACGTCACCCTGCTTCATGCCGGCGCCGTTGCGTGAGACGAGCTGGCGGTACGCCGTGGAGTTGACCAGTCCAGGGCAGGCTGCCTCCTCCCACGTCAGATGGGCTGGCTTTGGCATCAGCTGGTTGCTCTTGACGAGGGCCAGCTGGGCGAGACCGCCGAAGTTGGTCTCGAACCCCCAGATGCGCTGCTCCGGGTCGAGCATCGTGTCGTTGTGCCCGTCAGGACTCTCCAGCTCGACGGACAGGCAGTGGGCGACGACCTCGTCACCGGGTTGCCATGCATGCACCCCCGGGCCGGTGCGCAGCACCACGCCGGCCAGGTCGGACCCGATGACGTGGTAGGGCAGGTCGTGTCGCTGGGACAGCGGGGACATCCGGCCGTAGCGTTCGAGGAAGGTGAACGTCGACACCGGCTCGAAGATCGAGGTCCACACGGAGTTGTAGTTGATCGCGCTCGCCATGACGGCGACGAGCGCCTCACCCGGGCCGAGCTCGGGCGTGGCGACGTCCTCCACGTGCAGCGACGTTCGCGGGTCCTTGTCCCGGCTGGGCACGCCCTCGAACATGCCGGCTTCGTCCTTGTGCACCGTCACCGCGCGGTAGGACTCGGGGACCGGGAGATCGGCGATGTCACCGGTGGACACGGCAGCCCCGGACTCCCTCGCCAGGATCGCCTCGAGGATGTCCTTCACGCTGCCTCCGAGCCGCTCGACGGGACGCTGCGGGCGAGATTACTCGCCAGTAGCATCCGGCGCGCAGGCGGCCTCGCTGCTCTGCCCGGCGGCTTGAGTGACCCGCGAGCGGGTAGGTCCGCAGACATGGACATCGATGCGAACGTTGACCAGCCGGACGAGCGGCGCCACGGCGTACCGGGTGAGGACGCCGAGCCGACGAAGACCGCACCGGACGTGGAGCGGCCAAGCAGCAGTGACGAAGGCCTGCAATCCGACCCCGGGCCGGCCAAGCCGCACGGCGACCCGATCACCGACATCGACGACGAACTGCGCCGCGGACGTGGCGGCAATGACTGAGCCCATCGACCACGACCCGGACGTGCTAGGCGAGCCGGTGGTGGATGCGCCGGTCATGGACGGCGCCGAGGAGCTGCGTGCCGAGGCCGCTGAAGCGGTGACGTCGGGAGAGGTCGACCCGACCGACACCCGCCACGGCGGAACCCTCGTGGTCGAGGAACCTCCTGATAGGGACTGAGCCCTGTTGCTCAAAACCTGTTGCGTGCCAAGGGTTTCCGGATGTCCACAGATTGCCGGGAGCGGTGACATTTGTCGGTGATCTCGGCTAGTATTCGAACATGCGTTCGATGGTGGCGAGCCCGTCCGTTGCGGTGGCGACCGACGCCGCCCGCGAGGCGGTCGATGGTCTCGTCGAGGCGGTGCAAGACGGTGATCTCCGCAATCTCGACCATGACGAGCTGACCCGCCAGCTGCAGGCGGCGCGGGCGGTGGCGGCCCGGTTGGTGTGGTTCAGCCTCCAAGTGGTGCGTGAGGTCGACACCCGCGGCAGCCATGTCCTCGACGCCGCGTTGAGTCCCGCCGCGTGGCTTCGGCACCGGGCCCGGATGAGCCCTGGCGAGGCCAAGACCACGGTGCGCACCGCTCGTGCGCTGTCGGATGACTCCCTGGCAGCGACCTCGGCGGCGTTGGCCGCTGGCGAGATTGACCCGGCGCATGCGCGGCTGATCGCCACGCAGACCGCGGACGCCCCGCCTGGGGCAGTGGCGCTGATCGAGCCGGAGGCGCTGATGGTGGCGCGGGCCGCCGACCCGGGTGCGGTGGCCGGGGTGATGCGTCAGTTCAGGCACGCGCTCGACTCGGACCGTGCCGACGAGGCCGCGGTCCGCCGCTACGAACGACGAGGAGTGTCGCTGTCGACGACCCTCGACGGGATGGTCGTGGGTTCGCTGCTGCTCGATGCCGTCGCCGGGGCCGTGGTGCTCACCGCTCTGAGCGCTGCCAGCGCACCGGTGTCCGGTGATTCCCGCGGCGCGTGCCAACGCAACGCCGACGCCCTGACCGACATCTGCCGGCAGTCCCTGTCATCCGTCGAAGGCCGTAAGTCCGGTGGCGGGCACCCGCACGTCATCGTCACCGTCGACGCCAATTCCCTAGCAACCGCGCCCGGCTCAGGAGGTTCTCCCGGGGCCATGCTGGGCTGGGTCGGACCGGTCAACACGACAACTGCCCAGCGCGTCGCCTGCGACGCCGACGTCACCGTGGTCGCAGTTGGTGGCCCGGACGGAGCTCGTGAGATCGGCCGGTCCCGGCGGTTCTTCACCACGTCGCAGCGGATCGCGTTGATCGCGCGCGACGGCGACCGGTGTGCCGTGCCCTACTGCGACCGACCCGTGATCTGGTCCGACGCGCATCACCTGCGGGCGTGGACGAACGGAGGGCCGACGGTGGTCGACAACGGCGCGCTGCCCTGCGCCGCGCATCACACGATGCTCCACGAAGGCCACTGGACCCTGCAGCGCGGCGACGACGGCCGCTACCTGATGAGCCACCCCGACGGCCGGACCATCGGACCCGAACCCCACCCACCCGGACACAGCCGTCCACCGCCGCAACGGACTTAGCCCCCCGTGGGCGAACGATCCCGTCGCCACTGACCGACGGGTCGAGCCGTAACGAGCGAGAACCGGCATTACCGAGGACCAGGCTGGGCCATGCCGATGGGCGCACCTCAGGGCGGCACCGATGCCACACTGAACCCATGTACGTACCGTTGCCGGACGACGAGGCAGAGCAGGAACCTCCGACTCGCGTCGAGGTCGATGGGGAAGTCTTCGACGTCGCCGCGAACCGCGACCGGCGGGGTCAGTACCACTTCGCATGGGTCTCTGGGCCCAACGCTGGCTACGGGTTCGGTTCAGGAACCTCCGATGGTCGGGAAATGAGCAACGCCAATATCGAGGCGGCTATCCGCAACTGGCTGGCGCTGGTCGATCCCGAGACGGGCTACATCGAGTAGCCAGCGGTCATGCCGCGTCAAGGGACCTCGTAAGTGCCGTTCTCGCTCGGGCGTCCTCAGGGGGTCATGGCAACGAGCTCGGCGAGCGCTTCTGATGGTGTC
>JBDUAP010000236.1:0-4659 GCA_040004585.1 Sporichthyaceae bacterium | reverse complement strand
GCGCGCACGAGCCGATCGCGGTCCGTGAGGTGCGCTTCGTGCTGTTCGGCCCCGATGCCCACGCAGCCTTCAGCGCGGCACTGGACCGGACTGCCTGATCAGCGCGGTCGGTGGCAGTGCGGTCGGTGTCACTGAGTCCGGTGCACCTTGTGCTGGGCAGCCTGTGCGAGTGGCTTGACGACCAGCAGGTCGATGTCGACGTGTGGCGGTCGTGTCACGCACCAAGCGACGCAATCGGCGATGTCGTCGGCCGTCAGCGGTGCGTCGACGCCCTGGTAGACCTTGGCCGCCCGCTCGACGTCGCCGCCGAACCGCTTCAGTGCGAACTCGTCGGTGGCGACCATGCCCGGTGCGATCTCGGTGATCCGGACAGGCTGGCCGTTGAGCTCCAGCCGCAGCGTCTCGGCCAACGCCGCGACTGCGTGCTTGGCCGCGGTGTAGCCGCCGCCGCCCTCGTAGACGATGCGGCCCGCCGTCGATCCCATCACCACCACGTGACCCTGCCCGCTCGCCACGAGCGCGGGCAGCAGCGCCTGGGTGACCTGCAGCGCCCCGATCACGTTGACCTCGAACATCGCCCGCCAGTGGTCGGCATCAGCCTCGGCGACCGGGTCCATCCCGAATGCACCGCCGGCGTTGTTGACCAGCACGTTCAGCGAGCTGCCCACCTCGGACGCCAACGCAGCGACCGATGAGGTCGAGGTGACGTCGAGGGTCACCGGGTGCAGCTGCGCGCCCAGTTCCTCGTGCAGCGCGGCCAGTCGCTCCCGGCGCCGTGCCGCGGCCCACACGTCGTACCCCTCGGAAACCAAGCGGCGCGAGGTGGCTGCCCCGATGCCACTGCTCGCACCGGTCACGACTGCTGTTCCCCTGCTCATACGGGCATCCTGTCAGCGGGTGCCGGGCGGCTGACCGGGACCGGTCGGTTCGCGATGCGGGGAATCGGGCAGGAACGAGCGGCGTTGGCAGGAGCAGGACGACTGAAGGTGGAATCGCTAGTGACGGTGCTCCCCGTGCGACGCCCCATGCCCCGTCGGGTGGCCATGGTGAGCGTCCACACCTCGCCGCTGGACCAGCCCGGCACCGGCGACGCGGGCGGCATGAACGTGTACGTCGTGGAGATCTCCCGTCGGCTCGCGGCCCTCGGTGTGGAGGTGGACCTGATCACCCGGGCCACCAGCTCCGACGTCGACCCGGTCGTCGAGCTCGAGCCGGGTGTCACCGTGCGGCACGTGACCGCAGGCCCGTTCGAGGGCCTGGCCAAGGAGGACCTGCCGGCCCAGCTGTGTGCGTTCACGTCCGGCGTCATGCGCATCGAGGCGGCCCGCGAACCCGGGTGGTACGACCTGGTCCACTCCCACTACTGGTTGTCCGGACAGGTCGGCTGGCTCGCAGCCGAGCGGTGGGATGTCCCGCTCGTGCACTCCATGCACACCATGGCCAAGGTCAAGAACCTCACCCTGGCCGACGGCGACACACCCGAGCCGGTGGCCAGAGCGATCGGCGAGGCCCAGGTCGTCGACGCGGCCGACCGGCTCGTCGCCAACACCGACCAGGAGAAGCGCCAGCTCGTCGAGCTGTACGACGCCGATCCGCACCGGGTCGTCACCGTCCCGCCAGGCGTCGACCTCGACCTGTTCGGTCCCGGCAGCGTCGCTGACTCCCGGGCCCGGCTGGGCCTGCCGGGGGACGCGGTCGTGCTGCTGTTCGTCGGGCGCATCCAGCCGCTGAAGGCGCCCGACGTGCTGGTCCGGGCGGTGGCGCGGATGCTCGCTGACGACCCCTCGCTGCGACGGCGCCTCGTGGTCGCGGTGGTCGGCGGGCCTTCGGGTTCCGGGCTCGCGCAGCCCGACTCCCTGCAGGCACTCAGTGCCCAGCTCGGGGTCGCCGACGTGATGCGGTTCGAACCGCCGGTTCCCCAGACGGCATTGCCCGACTGGTACCGCGCCGCCGACCTCACCGTCGTCCCCTCGTACAGCGAGTCTTTCGGTCTCGTCGCGATCGAGTCCCAGGCATGTGGCACCCCCGTCGTGGCGGCCTCGGTCGGCGGCCTGCGGACTGCGGTGCGTGACGGTGCGTCCGGCCTGCTCGTCGCGGGCCACGACCCTGCCGACTACGCCGCGGTGATCCGCGACCTGATCGGCGCTCCCGACCGGCTGGCCGCGCTCGGGAAGGGAGCGGTCGCCCACGCCGAGCGCTTCGGCTGGTCCGCCACCGCCGCCGGTCTGCTCGACGACGACGCCGCCGCCCTGCGCGAGCGGGAGCTGCCGCAAGCGGTCGCCGCGAGCCGTTGAGCACAGCCGCGGAGACACTGCGCGCGGCGATCGCCGAGGCCGGTCTGGAGTTCGAAGAGCCGGCTCCGGGCGAGTTCGTCGTGAGCCTGCCGGGTGACCGCAAGCTCAAGACGACCTGCTCACTCGTGGTTGGCGCGCACAGCCTGTCGATCAACGCCTTCGTCGCTCGGGCCCCCGACGAGAACCACGAAGCCGTCTATCGGTGGCTGCTCCAACGCAACATCCGCTTGTACGCCGTGGCGTTCTCGGTCGACCACCTCGGTGACATCTACCTGACCGGTCGGATGCCGTTGCACGCCATCACCGTGGAAGAGGTCGACCGCGTGCTCGGCTCGGTGCTGCAGTACGCCGACACGGCCTTCAACACGATCCTGGAGCTCGGGTTCGCGTCGTCGATCCGCAAGGAGTGGGTCTGGCGGCGGCTGCGGGGCGAGTCGACGCGCAACCTCGAGGCCTTCCAGCACCTCGACCCGGGCCCGGCTGATGACTCCGCGGCTGGCCCGGCCTGAGCAATCTGGCAGGCTTCCGCGCATGGACGCCCGCGCGCAAACGACACGCACCCTGATCCTGCTGCGCCATGGCCAGAGCGAGTGGAACGAGAGGAACCTCTTCACGGGCTGGGTCGATGTCGACCTGACCCCGACCGGGGAGGCGGAGGCCCGGCGGGGCGGTGAGCTGCTGCGCGACCGTGACCTGCTGCCGGACATCGTGCACACCTCAGTGATGCGCCGCGCGATCCGAACCGCAGACATCGCGCTGGACGCCGCCGACCGGCTGTGGCCACCGGTGCGCCGCAGTTGGCGACTGAACGAGCGTCACTACGGTGCCCTGCAGGGCAAGGACAAGAAGCAGACGCTGGAGGAGTTCGGCGAGGAGCAGTTCATGCTGTGGCGGCGTTCCTACGACGTCCCACCACCGCCATTGCCCGACGACGACGAGTGGTCGCAGGTCGGCGACCCGCCCTACGCCGCGTTGCCCGACGAGGTGGTGCCGCGCACCGAGTGCCTCAAGGACGTCGTGGCGCGGATGCTGCCCTACTGGTATGACGGGATCGTGCCGGATCTCAACACCGGTGCGACGGTCGTCGTCGTCGCCCACGGCAACTCCCTGCGCGCGCTGGTGAAGCACCTCGATGGCATCTCGGACGAGGACATCGCCGGGCTCAACATCCCGACCGGGATCCCGCTGCTCTACCGCTTGGATGGCCGCATGCGCCCGGTCACGGCCGGGGGGGAGTACCTGGATCCGGCCGCAGCCGACGCAGCGATCGAGGCGGTCAAGAACCAGGGCCGCTGACGAGATGCTCGGCCCGCTGACCGGTCACGAGGTAGACAACCCGGCCGGCGACCGAGACGGCGTGGTCAGCGAACCGCTCGTAGTAGCGACCCACCGACGTGATGTCGATCGCCTCCTCCACGCCGTACGGCGACGCGGGGTCGAGCAGGGCGGTGAACAACGCGCGGTGCAATCGGTCCATCTCGTCGTCGTCGCTCTCCAGCTCCAGCGCGGCAGTGAGGTCCTGTGAGGCGATGACGCTGCCGGCCTTGGCGACCAGCCGCTCGGCCACCTGGCTCATCTCGACGACGGTCGAGCGCAGTGTCGCGGGGACTGCCGACTCGGGGGAGCGACGCCGGGCGACCCGGGCGACGTGCCGGGCGAGGTCACCCATCCGCTCCAGGTCGGCGCTCATCCGCAGGCTGGTGACGATCGTGCGCAGGTCGCTCGCCACCGGCTGCTGGCGGGCCAGCAGGTCGAGGGCCCGGTGATCGAGGTCGTCCCGTAGCGCGTTGATGGCGTCGTCGGCGGCGATCACACTCTCTGCCAGGCCGAGGTCGGCGTCGAGCAGGGCCGTCGATGCACGGCTGATCGCCGAACCGACCAATCTGGTCATCTCGACCAGCTGCTCGCTAAGAGCGTCGAGCTCCTCGTGGTAAGCGTCGCGCATAGGGCACCCTTCGTGTGGTCGGCCAGCGCACCCTCGCACGATCCGGTTAACGCGCACCGACCCCGAGGTGAACAGTACGGGACGACGCGCCGCCCGCTGGCCCGCGCAGGTCTGCGCACGGCGACTGCGACCCTACGATCATTACCGTGGACACAGAGGTAGTCGGGGTGCTGGCCGGGCTGGTCGGCCTGCTGACCGGCGTGTCCGCGACTCTGGCCTTCCGGGTCAGCGAGAAACAGCAGATGACCGTGCCCGGACCGCCTCCGCCGCCACCCGTGCTGCCCGCGGGGGTAGCCGACGTGCTGGCCGTGCTGCGCTCCTCGGCGGTAGTCCTCGACGCCGAGGACCGGGTGGTGCGCGCCAGCCCGAGCGCCTACTCGTTCGGTCTCGTCCGGGACGACCGCCTGCTCGCGCCCGACC